>NZ_JAEQDD010000146.1:0-11187 GCF_020737885.1 Microcoleus sp. PH2017_34_RAT_O_A
CAGCATAAATATAGCGAGAAAAGTAATTCCCGACTTCATGAAGGGAATAGAGGAATTGCCGTTTATTCCTGTAGTTTTAGGACTGTGGACTAAAATTACTAACGTAGATGTATAACATTGACTACTTTTGGGTAGCTTTGTCCAGGTTTTTACGAGCGGTTCCTTGATTCTTCCACAATCCGCCAGGGGTTGAAACCCACGGGGCTTTTAGCACAAGTCGTCTAAAGACGACTGATACCAAATCCGACTTAAATACCCCTTTGATCTCTTCGCCAGCTAAAGCAGACTTCGTTTAACTCGCTTTGCGGTTTCAACCACCGACTTTAATCTACAGTCGTCTTCAGACGACTTCTGCTATGAGACAGGGGTTTCAACCCCTGTCGGACTTTGATAGACGCAGAAAATCTTCCTTGTTCTCTTTGCGAAATGTTACAAAGTAATAAGAAATCCATTCAGGAGAATCAGCCTTGGTACTCTACAGCCCGCAAATTGAACCCAACCAACAGCAAAACCTTTCCCCCATCGACGGTTTTGCGGGAAGACATATTGGCCCAACACCCAGCGAAATCCAGCAAATGCTAGATGTTTTGGGTATTTCCAGCCTCGATGAGTTAATTGACAAAACGATTCCAGCGGCGATTCGCATGAATCAACCCCTACAACTTCCCGCAGCCAAAAGCGAGTACGCTGCTTTGGCAGAATTGAAAGAAATTGCTGCTAAAAATCACGTATTTCGATCGTACATCGGGACAGGATATCACAACTGCATCACACCCCCAGTTATCCAGCGCAATATCCTGGAAAATCCGGGCTGGTATACAGCCTACACTCCCTACCAAGCCGAAATTGCCCAAGGGCGATTAGAAGCTTTGCTGAACTTCCAAACCATGATAATCGAGCTCACGGGTTTGGAAATTGCTAACGCTTCCTTGTTGGATGAAGCGACTGCTGCGGCGGAAGCTATGGCGGTGAGTTACGGCGCTAATAAAAATAAAGCAAAAGCGTTTTTTGTCTCGCAAGATTGTCACCCTCAAACCATCGAAGTGGTGCAAACTCGGGCTAAACCGCTGGGAATTGAAGTGATTGTCGGCGACCATCAAAGCTTTGAGTGCGATCGTACTATCTTCGGTGCACTTCTGCAATACCCAGCCACCGATGGCGCAATTTACGACTATAGCGATTTTATTCGATCGGCACATCAAGCCGGCGCCTTAGTCACAGTAGCCGCCGATATTTTGAGTCTTTGCGTCCTCACACCCCCCGGCGAATTCGGCGCTGACATAGCCGTAGGAAGCACCCAGCGCTTCGGAGTGCCGATGGGATTCGGAGGGCCCCACGCAGCCTATTTCGCGACGCGAGAAGAGTTTAAACGGCAAGTTCCAGGGCGAATTGTTGGCGTTTCTAAAGATGCTAACGGCAAATCTGCTTTACGTTTGGCTTTGCAAACTCGCGAACAGCACATCCGCCGCGAAAAAGCAACTAGCAATATTTGTACCGCCCAAGTTTTGCTAGCAGTGATGGCGAGTATGTATGCTGTTTATCACGGCCCGTCTGGACTCCAAGCAATTGCCGAACAAGTACGCAGTTTAACCGCAATTTTAGCATCTGGTCTTGCCAGTTTTGGATACAAAATTGGCGATCGACCTTTCTTCGATACTCTCCGGGTAGAATTGGGAGATAAACCGCTATCGGAAGTTCTCCAAGCCGCTCAAAATCGCCACATTAATCTGCGGGTGTTCGATGAAACAACCGTGGGGATTACTCTGGATGAAACTGTCACGGCGGGCGATGTCAAAGAGTTGTGGAAAATCTTTGCACGGGAGAAGGATTATATCAGGGGTGACGGCGAGAATTCTCTGAGCGTTCCGCTGAATGCAGACGCCTTCACTTCCTATATGATGTTACCTGAGTTTTGCGATCGCACAACCAGTTATCTCACCCATCCAGTTTTCAACAGCTACCATTCCGAAACCGAACTGTTGCGCTATATGCACCGTTTAGAAGCCAAGGATTTATCGCTAAATACATCGATGATTCCCCTAGGTTCATGCACGATGAAATTGAATGCAACAGCCGAGATGGTTCCCGTGACATGGGCGGAATTTGGTAACATACATCCCTTTGCACCCCGCAACCAAACTCGCGGCTATCAAATGATGTTCGTGCAACTCGAACAATGGCTGGCAGAAGTCACAGGTTTTGCCGGAATTTCCTTGCAGCCAAACGCTGGTTCCCAGGGCGAATATGCGGGATTGTTAGTAATTCACCAATACCACGAACACCGAGGCGAATCTCACCGCAATATCTGTTTAATTCCCCAGTCAGCCCACGGTACAAATCCGGCTAGCGCGGTGATGGCTGGGATGAAAGTAGTTGCTGTCGAGTGCGATTCCCAGGGGAATATTGATGTCGCCGACTTGCATAAAAAAGCCGAAAAGCACAAAAATGAACTAGCGGCTTTGATGGTAACATATCCATCTACCCACGGCGTTTTTGAAGCAGAAATCAAAGAAATTTGCGAGATTGTGCATCAAGCCGGCGGACAAGTTTATATGGACGGGGCTAATATGAATGCCCAAGTTGGTTTGTGCCGCCCCGGCGATTTTGGTGCTGATGTTTGTCACTTGAATTTGCACAAAACTTTCTGCATTCCTCACGGTGGTGGCGGCCCCGGCATGGGGCCGATTGGAGTCATGTCTCATTTGGTGGAATTTTTGCCTTCTACTGATACAGAATTAAGAACTTACCCCCCCCAACCCCCCCTTGCTAAGGGGGGGAGCAAGATAGAATCGTCCCTTGGTAAGGGAGGCGGTGAAATATCGCAATCAGTTGGTGCTGTTTCGGCGGCGCCTTGGGGAAGTGCGAGCATTTTGACTATTTCTTGGATGTACATTCGGATGATGGGAGGAGTTGGTTTAACTGAGGCAACGAAGGTAGCAATTCTGAATGCGAATTATATGGCGCAACGGTTAGAATCCTATTATCCGGTTTTGTACAAAGGGAAATCTGGTTTAGTCGCCCATGAGTGTATTCTGGATTTGCGACTTCTCAAAAAGACAGCAGGCATTGAAGTCGATGATATCGCCAAACGCCTGATGGATTACGGCTATCACGCGCCGACAGTTTCTTGGCCAGTTGCCGGTACGGTGATGGTGGAACCGACGGAAAGCGAATCGAAGCAGGAATTAGACCGTTTTTGCGATGCGATGATTGCGATTCGTGGGGAGATTGCCGAGATTGAAAATGGCAATGTTGACGCGCAAAATAACGTCTTGAAAAATGCGCCACACACCGCAGAATCTCTGATGGTTGATGAGTGGAATCATCCTTATACTCGCGCCGAAGCCGCCTATCCGACTCCTTGGACTCGCGAATATAAGTTTTGGCCTGCGGTGGGCCGGATAGATAATGCTTTTGGCGATCGTAATTTCGTCTGTTCTTGTTTGCCAATGGAAGCTTACACTTAAGGTTCAAATCCATCAGTCTCAATTCATTTCCGTCTCCTAAATCTCCGTCTAAAGAGATAGAATTTGGGTAAAACTAGGTAATTTAGGAGATTTTTTCTCCTAAATACCCGTTTTATGCTACTATAGTGCCTGAAAGTAGCGGAATCCTATTCCTCATGGGTAGAAACAATGTTAATTCAACTTACTATAGAAAATTTCTTATCCTTCAGGGATGAAGTCACTTTTAGTATGGTGGGAGTTAATAGCGATAGACAACATATAGATCACCTTGCTGAAGATATAGCAGAAAAAGGGCGATCGATCTTGCCGATTGCAGCAATTTACGGAGCAAATGCAGCAGGTAAGTCAAACCTGATCGAGGCTATAAGTTTTGCCAAAAACTTAGTGGTACAGGGAACTCGCAGCACTCAAACTATCCCTGTTTATCCATTCAAATTGGGCGATTATAGTAAGCAGCCAAGCAAGTTTGAGTTTATTTTTACCCATAAAGGCGATCGATATTCCTACGGCTTCAAATTAAATAGAGAGCAAATATTTGAAGAATGGCTACATGGAATTCCTGATGGCAAAAAACAAGAAGTAATGTATTTTGAACGCATTACATCATCCCAAAAAGAAACCACAGTTGAATATGGTTCAAAGCTTAAAGGTAGAAGTAAGAAGCGTCAACAGTTTCTAGATTTTATTGCAGAGGGAACGCGCCCAAACCAACTCTTTTTAACAGAATCTCTTGAGCGAAATATTGTTGTTTTACAACCTATTTTTGACTGGTTCAGAAAAGTATTAACTATTATTCCAGCAGAAGCCGATTATACCGGCTTAGAAATTAGTGTCCTCAGTGATGAATCATTCACAGACTTTATGAGTGAGTTTCTTAAATTTGCAGGAACAGGAATTGATTCCATAGTCACAGAGAAAGTAGAGTTGGATTTTGAGCGACACTTTCCAACTATGTCTAAAGTTTTAAGAGAGAATCTGATTCAAGCCCTGAATCAAGCAGAAAAAAATTCAATTGTAATGATTGAGAACTTAGGAGGTACAAGAGATATCCTGTTTAAAGATGATGAGAGTCAAGTAATTTTGATTCAACTCAGAACTCGTCATCGCAGTGAAGATGGAGGGTTTATTGATTTTTCCATAGAAGAGGAATCAGAAGGGACTCAACGTCTGATCAATCTAATTCCGGCTTTGTTTATTCTCAAACAAGAAGAAGAAAAAGTCTTTTTCCTTGATGAACTAGATAGGCGTTTGCATCCTCTGCTTTCTCGTAACTTTGTCCAACTAGCAATTAATTGTAGAGACAAAAATAACCAACTGATCTTTACAACCCACGATACCAATTTGCTAGACCTAGATTTACTCCGGCGTGATGAAATATGGTTTGTTGAAAAGAGCGAACAAGGTGCATCTAATCTTTACTCCTTAGCCGAATTCAAAATGAGACCAGACCTGAAGATTGAGAAAGGCTATTTGAATGGACGTTTTGGGGCTATTCCCTTCTTTGGAAATCCTCAAAATTTAGGGTGGCTTAATTGTGAAACCGCTGTATCTGTCACAACAAACTAATAGCAATGGGAAAAATTAAGCGCACAAAATTATTAGACAGACAACAGGATAGGAGGGATGCCAAACTATTTATAGTTGCTACGGAAGGTAAAGAAACTGAAAAACAATATTTTAGGATATTTAATAGCAGTAGAATTAAAATAGAGATATTAGCAACTACAGAAGACGGCAAATCTTCACCTGAATATGTTTTAGAGCGTTTAGATATATTCAAAGAACGATACGATCTAAATGAGGATGATATGCTTTGGCTGGTTTCTGATGTGGATCGTTGGGGACAAAAGAAGTTGAGTTCTGTTTGTAGTCAAGCTAGGCAAAAAGGTTATAATTTAGCTATTAGCAATCCTTGTTTTGAAGTATGGTTAACTTTACACTTTGAAGATATTAATCCCCAGGATAGGACTTGCGATAATTTTAAGGGAAGACTGCGAACTATTTTAGGAAGTTACAATGGTAGCAATTTGGATCTCTCTACTTACAAGCCAAATACAGAAAATGCAGTAAATCGAGCGAAAAATCTACATCCAAGTGTTCAACAAGATTGGCCACCCACACTAGGAACCCATGTATATAGACTTGTTGAGATTCTGCGGGACAGTCTCGATAGTGACTGCTGACTTCAACATCTGCTACAATGTGAATAAGAAATTAGCATAATTTAATTAACATTTTTAGATCGCACAACCAGTTTTCAGGCACTATCAAAATGAATACAAGATTTTTGTGGCGATCGCCCTCCAACAAACCACGCTGGATTATCCTACTATTATTAGGCGTTTTGGCAGCTTTGGCAACGATCGCCACTGCGGCCTACTTCAAAAGTGCGTTAGCGAAGCTGGCCGTAGGCATCGCCCAAACAGCCAGTCCCACCTTATCTGTAGACGTGAGGGCCGATCGCCATTCCATCAGTCCCGACATCTACGGTATGAACGATTTTGCCATAGATCCGGCCCTCGCCAAAGAGTTGCGAATTCCGGTGGAACGCTGGGGCGCCAATCACACTAGCCGCTACAACTGGTTAGTCGATTCTTCCAACGTCGGCGATGACTTCTTTTTCGTCGGCGGCGGCGACAACAAAAACCCCATTCCCGGCGATTCCACCGACAAAATTGTCAAAACTAACCGCAACAACGGCAGTAAAAGCATCGTTACCATCCCGATGATAGGCTATGTAAATAAGTTTAGCACTTGGAACTGCGGTTTTAGAGTATCCAAATACGGCGCGCAAGAAAAAACCAATCCCTACATTTTTCCCGAAGGCGATAAGTGCGGCAATGGGAAGCGTCCCGACGGCACTTTAATTACTAATAATAACCGCCTTGATGTTAGTATTGTCAGTAACCCAGATTTCCAAAAAGCTTGGGTTCAACATTTAGTTAAAACCCACGGTACTGCCGCTAAAGGTGGTGTTCAAATTTATCAAATGGACAATGAACCAAGCGGTTGGGGAAACACTCACCGCGATGTTCATCCAGAACCGACAAGTTATGACGAATTGCGCGATCGCACTTTCCAATATGCCTCAATGGTAAAAGCCACAGATCCCACCGCTAAGATACTCGGCCCTTCGGATTTTGGCTGGCCTGTTTATGTGGATTCTGGGGTAAAGGGCGATCGCGAAAAACACGGCGGAGTCTGGTTTGCGCGGTGGTACTTGCAGCAAATGCGCGCCTACGAACAGCAAAAAGGTGTTCGCATCCTCGACTATTTCGACGAACACTACTATCCTCTCGTCGATGACCTCTGTTTGGCTAATTGTCCCGCAGGCGATGCTAAGACGCAAGCAGCCCGGTTGCGATCGACTCGTTCTCTGTGGGACAGCACTTATACTGATGAAAGTTGGATTGGTAAATCGAATCCCCCGCTAACAATTATACCCCGGTTTCGAGAATGGGTCAAGCAAGATTATCCCGGTACAAAAGTCGCCATTACTGAATACAATTGGGGCGGTTTGGAGTCGATGAACGGTGCCTTAACTCAAGCCGAAATCCTGGGGATTTTTGGGCGGGAACAACTGGATTTAGCGACGCTGTGGGGGCCTCCCAAGTCCTCGGAACCGGGGGCTTATGCCTTCCGAACCTACATGAATTATGACGGTAAGGGTGGTAAGTACGGGGAGACTTGGGTGCGATCGCAAAGTACAGATCTGGGACAATTGTCAATCTACGGAGCACAACGCACTCAGGATGGTGCTTTGACGCTGGTAATCATTAACAAAACCAGTAAAAACTTGACCAGCAACTTGAGTCTGAAAGGCTTTAACCCAGGTGCCAAAGCTCAAGTTTACACCTACAGCGAGGCGAACTTGCGGGCGATCGTCCGTCAGAACGATTTAAGTGTCAGCGCTGCTGGCTTTCAGGCAACTTACCCAGCTAATTCTATTACTTTGGTTGCCATTCCGAAAGCGAAGGCTTAGTCAGTTGTCAAATCCACTAGCATTGGAATTTTTACTGTGGCGACTAATCCCCGCTAATCTCCACTAACCTTTCACCGGTTCTCAAAAGTTCCAGCGCATCTAACAAATGTGCACTAAGAATCTCTCGCAACCGATCATTTGATGTATTGCCACACGTCAACCAGATAATTTGTGGAGGCGAATCAAGACGATCGACCAAATCAACAAAGTCGCTGTCTTTAGTCATCAAAATAACTCCCTGCGCTTTGGCGGCCTCGAAAATTTCAGGATCTTCAGCATCTCTCAGTCCAATGTCGCGCAAGGCTACCGCTGCTACTCCAAGTGTATTAGTCATCCAGGTTGCGATCGCTGGTGGCAGATGTGCATCTACCCAGATCGTCATGCAACTAACACTGGATGATTAAGTTTACGTGATGCGTACAAAAGAGATGCTTTGAGGTCATCTCTTTCCAAATCGGGCATTTCTTCGAGAATTTGTTCAGCACTCAAACCGGCCGCAAATAAGTCTAGTACATCTGATACCCGAATTCTCATGCCACGAATACAGGGACGACCACTACACTGTCTGGGATTAATTGTGATTCTTGCAAGTAGTTCCAACATTCAAGTTAGTGAGGGTGAACACTTATCTTCATTATATCACATTAAGCATCAACCATCCAATCAATACACTTCTGCATTTGCTGTTGCATTGTTTCTCTGTCCGCATCATATCTCCGCCCATGTCCCGGCAACACCCATTCAAACGAGTAATTAGCCAAGTTTCGCATTGATTTGATTTGTTCTGCCCAAGAATACCAACAGGCTGTCCGAAAACCAATCAAATGCTGTAAATTTTCTGACCAAGCGAGATGATCGCCGCTAAACAAAAACTTGTTATTATAAAGTAAAACTGTGTGACCTTTCGTGTGACCGGGTACAGAAATAATCAACAAATCATCAGCTATTTGATGCGGTTCATTGCCAGATAATTGAATTTCCACACTGCGAGTGTCCGCATTTATTTCGTCGGTATGCAAAATGCGATCGCACTCAAAATACTCCCGGTATTTTTGATGGTCTGCCACATCATCCCGGTGAGTTAAATATAGATAGCGAATGCCACCCATTGCTTCGATATTTTTCACTAACGGCGGCACAAAACGCGGAGAATCAACTAAAATATTGCCCTCTGGACGGACAATCAAATAACTAGCAGCCCCGTAGGATTTTTCTGAATGGTAGCCACAGTGGTAAATATTGTCTGTTACCAGTGCTGGCAAGTTTTGTTGAACTTCTTTGATGTTTTTGGGTTTTTCAACAGTGCCGATCGAACTTGTCGGACAAGACAAAAGAGCCGCGAGACCTCGCATGGATGCTGTCTCGTTTGTCGGCTGCTGGTAAACCGCAGACTGTTCTCCGGCTTGAGTAAAGACTTCCGGTGCCATCCACCGACAAGTATCGCAGTCAATGCAGCTACTATCTACGTAAAAATTACCGCTGATATTTTCGGGGCGGCGTAAATTGATGTGAGCCATTTTTTATACCTTTTAATCACTAATCAGGGCGAGAAGCCCATTATATAAAAAATTCGGGGCGGGCAAGATGCCCACCCCACCAGGATTTAACTTTCTTGTGGAATTGGCATCTTGCCCGTTCCTAAAAATACTACCGGTTCCATCAGAATTTAACTTTTTTGTGGAACGGGCCGGAGAGCCCGTTCCCAAGCAGACTGCAAACTCAAAGTTTCAATTCTACTGCTGCTTCTGGCCCGCTGGAAAAGCACCAGTTGTCACCGCCACAGTCACAGGTTGTCCGCTGCGGCTCAACTCAAGCTGCATATCCTTGCCTACTGTACTTTTCTCGACAATTTGCTGTACGCTGCCAGCATCGGTGACTTCTGTACCGTTGATTTTTTTGATCACGTCAGCAACGCGCACTCCAGCTTGTGACGCCGGCGAATTTTTTGCAACTCCCATAACTAACACGCCTTTATCTTCAGTCAGCCTCAATTTGGCGTTGGGATTTTTATTGAATTCTGCTTTGACTTCGGGAGTAATGCTCAACATCCGAACGCCGAGATAAGGATGTTCGGCTTTTCCGGTACTGACTAATTGGTTGGCAATTTGTTGGGCCCGATCGATCGGAATCGCAAAACCCAACCCTTGGGCACCTTCAATAATCGCCGTATTCATGCCGATAACTTGACCCCGCTGGTTCAGCAACGGGCCGCCGGAATTGCCGGGATTGATGGCGGCGTCGGTTTGAATAAAGCTGACGCGCTTGTCGGGAACGCCCACATCGGCGCTAGAACGGCCTGTCGCGCTAATAATACCGACTGTCACGGTATTGTCCAAACCGAGGGGATTGCCGATCGCGATCGCCCATTCTCCCGGCTGTAAATCTTCAGATTTACCCAAACTCACCACAGGCAAATCGGTAGCCTCAACTTTAACAACAGCCACATCAGTAACTGTATCTACGCCCAAAACTTTGCCTGCCAATTCACGGCCATCCTTCAGTTTTACCGTCACCGTATCTGCGCCGTCAACAACGTGAGCGTTCGTCAAAATGCGGCCGTCGGAACCAAAAACAAAACCCGAACCAGATCCCCGTTGTACCCGATTTCCGGGCTGAGGCCCAATGGGAGAATCTGGGTCGAAGAAGCGGCGGAATTGTTCGGGAATCTCTTCTGGAGCTTGGTTTTTCACTGTGCGAGACGAGTTAATTCGTACTACTGCCGGGCCGACTTCCTGCACTACTTTAGTCACAAAATTAGAGTCTTGATTCGGCAATATATTTGCAGGTAAAGCTGAGATTGGCGCTGCGCTTGCAGGTTGTTCGGCTTTGATAGCATTAGAACTGCCAGGAACTTGCGAATTTAGGGCGTTGCAGCCGACAGTTGCCGTGGAGCCGAGCAAAACGAGGGATAAAAAAGCAAGTTTTTTCGGCACAGAAAAACGACGAGAAGGTTGAGTTTGATTAGATTTTTTGGGGGTTGACATAGTATTAATTTGCTAGGAGAATGGGCGAAATTTATAATTATGGTTTGGTAGTTTTAGCACCTAGTGCAATCAACTTAGAACTCAATGTTCTTTCATTTTAATTGAAACATTTATCAGATGTGTTTGGGTGGTGGGATTTACCCTACAGGCTGGAGTAGAAACCAGACTGTTGCAGGCAAATTGTTGATTTTAGGTGGTCAGCGCGATCGCCCTGGGTGAGGACTGACGAATTGCCACACCTGCGATAATACCAACTACGGTAACGGATCCGCATATTCCGCATTTCCTGGAAAATCTTCATGGCCTTGCTACCGGCAGCCCATAACTCAAACAAAAATGTTGGGTTTGTTTCCTTAGCCTGCAATGAAACCGGTGCGTTGCTCGCTCGAAACAGTCGCTCTTTCTTGAGGATTGTCGATGTATCCCTATCCTACGGCTATGAACGTTAATCTAAGGAATGAGAATTAAATAACTTCTACTCTTGAAAGTGGGATGGGCGGGAGAGCCCGTACTTTTTGGACGGGCGGGACGCCCATCCCACAATAACAATTAAAATTGTCAGTTATTTAATTCGCGATCCTAAAATAGTATTATTTTCCGTAGGTTCGATCGCAATACGGTTCACTTAACACTATCCCAAGAGAAGGGGAGCGTTTCAGTTTTGCATTTACAGTGCGAGCGTCCCCGCTCGCGTGCTTGTACAAGCACGCGAGCGGGGACGCTCGCACTACCATAAAAAATGCTTCTTGCAAAA
>NZ_JAEQDD010000147.1:0-19166 GCF_020737885.1 Microcoleus sp. PH2017_34_RAT_O_A
AAATTTTGGGACGGGCTAGAAGCCCATCCCACAAGAAAAAAGATTTTTGTGGGATGGGCTTCTAGCCCGTCCTAACTATTTTTGCAAGAGGTCTAATAATCCAGTCCTTCAGCCGCAATAATTAGCTAGAGTCCGATCGCACTTTCACGCGATCGGACTCTATTTTTGCTGCTGTTAAACTTAGGCTAAATTAATAATTTTCTCACCGACGGGCGATCGCACTTGCGCGCCCGCCGATTTATTCAAACAACACACTATTAGTTACTGCTGATTGTCCACAAAAACAGTCACAGCCGCCACAGCGATTAACATTTCATCATTTTTATCATTCAGAGAGGCGATCGCCCTTCCTGGCACAATCATGCCCCCTTGCTCCACAATCAGAGTTTTGCTACCAAAAGGCAGCACCGCCAACACATCATCCGGCCGCACTTGTTCCGGGTAAGGAACAGCCACCTTTACCTCAACAATCATCTGATTGGGGTCAGTCAAACCCGCCACTTCCCAGACGCCTAGCAGAGCATTATTGGCGATCGCATTTCGTACAGCCCTAGCCGCCGCCACAGTAGGTTCCTGCCCGTGCTGGTCGATACCCATCCCCATTTCAATGATGAAACATTTACGTGCCACAGTTGCCCCTTCCTTGATTTTTGTGAATAGTCGTTAGCGAAGCTTACAGAAAAGAATCGCACTCTTTACCAAAACAATTATCAACCAAACCGACCGCAATTTTTATTATTTTATAAATCGTTATAACAACACAAGAATCATCTTAGTTCAAAAAAAACAATCAAACAACCGACAATCTCATAACCATAGTTAATCAGTCATTGTCAATCTAAAATCCCAAATCCCAAATCTAAAATCGCATAACTTATGGTAATATAACCAAAATCACCATTCCTCGCGGACTGCCAAACTCATCGCCAGCTTGAATCATGGATAGTTTTCTCCCCATAGCCTACTTTCAAAACCAATTTCTCCCCTTTACCGACGCCAAAATTTCCATAGCCACCCACGCCCTGCACTACGGAACCGGAGTTTTAGGCGGGTTGCGAGGAATTCCCGACCCCCAAAATGGCGATCGCATCTTACTATTTAGATTAGACCGCCACTGTCAAAGATTAAGTCAAAGTGCCAGCTTCCTCCACTGCGATATTCCCCCGGACAAAATCCAACAAGTAATCACTGATTTTGTTAAAAAAAATCAGCCAACAAAATCATTTTACATCCGTCCATTTATCTACACATCAAGTTTAGGAATAGCTCCCAGACTCCACAACGTAGACACAGACTTCTTTGTTTACGGATTAGAACTTTCCGACTACTTACCCAAAGAAGGAGTCAACTGTAGAATTAGCTCTTGGTACCGTCAAGAAGACCGCAGCTTACCCTTAAGAGGAAAAATTAGCGGCGCCTACATCACCTCAGCCCTAGCTAAAACAGAAGCAGTAGAATCCGGCTTCGACGAAGCGATTATGATGAACACCCAAGGAAAAGTCAGCGAAGCCTCTGGGATGAACATATTTGTCGCCAGAAACGGCAAATTAGTTACTCCCGGTTTCGAGCAAGATATTCTCGAAGGAATCACCAGAGACAGCGTAATCACCATCGCCAGAGACTTGGGGATTGAAGTCACAGAAAGACCAGTTGACAAATCAGAACTGTTGATTGCAGACGAGATTTTTCTGTGCGGAACCGCCGCCAAAGTTACGCCAATTAACCGAGTAGAAAACTATCAATTGCCTAAAAACAGACCCATCACCGAAAAGATTTTGGACAAACTGACGGGGATTATCGAAAATCGCGATAGCAAGTACAAAGAGTGGGTATTTGCGATTAGTCTGAATTAACGCGATACTCAAGGATCCATGAAGTAAATTAACCGGATTTGGTTAAATACCAAATCCGGTTAAATACCCCCTCGATCTCTTAGTCTGCGGAGGCAGACTTCGTGTGTGTAGTCGCGGTTTCAACCGCCGAGTCACTTTTTTACTCACACAAAGCAGCCGCATGATGGCGAATGTGATCCTCCATAAAACTAGCTACAAAATAATAGCTGTGATCGTAACCTTCCTGCATCCTTAAAGTCAGCGGCTGTCCCACTTTTGCACAAGCAGCAGCAAAGATATCCGGCAACAATTGCCCGTCAGCTAGATACGAATCATCAGTACCGCAGTCAATCAAAATCGGACGCTTGTATTGCTTTTGGCGAACTAATTCGCTCGCATCCCAAGCCTTCCAACTCTCCCGATCGCCACCGAGGTAGTGTCCAAATATTTTTTGTCCCCAAGGGCAGCGCACGGGCGCGCAAATAGGCGCAAAAGCCGAAACTGACAGATAGCGATCGCCATTTTTTAACGCGCAAATTAAAGCCCCGTGTCCGCCCATCGAATGCCCGAAAATTCCCTGTTTTTCACGTATCACCGGAAAGTTTGACGCGATTAAATTCGGCAACTCATCAACCACATAACTGTACATTCGATAGTGAGAATTCCAAGGTGCGGCTGTCGCATCCACATAAAAACCCGCGCCGCTTCCCAAATCCCAATTGTCCGCTTCCCCAGGAATGCCAGTATTGCGCGGGCTAGTGTCGGGCGCCACCAGCATTAACCCATATTTTGCTGCCCATTGTTGCGCCCCCGCTTTTGCCATAAAATTCTCTTCCGTGCAGGTTAATCCTGACAAGTAATAGAGGATTGGTACGGGTTGTGATTCGGCTTGTGGTGGCTGGTAGACAGTGAATTTCATCTCGCTGTTGCAGGCGGATGATTGATGGCTATAAAAGCCGAGTTTGCCACCCAAACTTTTATATTGTTTTTCCAGTTTTAGGGATTTTGAGATCATGTTAATTTTATTTCATTTGTGAATTAGATTTTTTTTACCGCAGAGAGCGCAGAGGGCGCAGAGGAAGAGAGAAGAGAGAAATATTTTTGTTCAAAATGTTAAAACTGTGCGTATTACTTTTCCTTGGTGCATCAAATCAAAGGCGTCATTAATTTGCTCGATCGGCATAATCTGGGTAATCAAACTATCAATATCAATTTTACCATCCATGTACCAATCAACAATTTTCGGAACATCGGTTCTGCCCTTGGCGCCGCCAAAAGCCGTGCCTTTCCACACCCTACCAGTTACTAATTGAAACGGGCGGGTGCTAATTTCTTGCCCGGCTCCCGCTACTCCGACAATCACGCTCACACCCCAACCTTTGTGACAGCATTCCAAAGCTTGGCGCATCACATTAACGTTGCCGATACATTCAAAAGTGTAATCAGCTCCGCCTTTGGTTAAATCTACCAAATAAGGCACTAAATCGCCCTCAACTTCGCGGGGATTTACAAAGTGAGTCATGCCGAATTTTTCCGCCATTGCTCGTTTGTCGGGATTCATATCTACGCCGACAATCATGTTGGCTCCCACCAGGCGCGCTGCTTGGATTACATTCAAACCCACGCCGCCTAAACCAAAAACTATGACATTAGAACCTGGTTCTACTTTGGCAGTATTGATGACAGCGCCGATGCCAGTTGTAACGCCGCAGCCAATCAAACAAACTTTGTCAAAGGGAGCGTCATCGCGAATTTTGGCTACCGCAATTTCGGGCAATACTGTATAATTAGCAAAGGTAGAAGTTCCCATGTAATGGAAAATTTTCTCGCCATTTATTGAAAACCTGCTCGTGCCATCGGGCATCACGCCTTGCCCTTGAGTGAGGCGAATTGCTTGACAGAGATTCGTTTTGCCGCTCAAACAATACGCGCAGTTGCGACATTCGGGAGTGTAAAGTGGAATTACCCGATCGCCCTTTTTGACACTTGTCACTCCCGCCCCAACTTCCGCGACAATCCCGGCTCCCTCGTGGCCGAGAATTGCCGGAAACAAACCCTCGGGATCGGCGCCGGAAAGAGTATAAGCATCAGTGTGACAAACACCCGTCGCTTTGATTTCCACCAGCACCTCACCATCTCGCGGCCCATCTAGATCGACCGTTTCAATGGTCAAAGGTTGGCCGGCACTGCGAGCAACTGCTGCTTTTACTTTCATGCTTTCCCCCTGGGATGATTTGTTAAATGCTCCGTCAATATGTATTCTATTACTTAATCTAAAAATTGCACCAATTCTATGACAAAATTAATTGTAATTACCGGAGTCAGTCGCGGTCTCGGTCTCGCGATGACCGAAAAGTTTATTGAATTGGGACACACAGTTTTAGGATGCGCCCGCTCTTCGGAAGCAGTGGAAAAACTAAAACAAAAATATCGCGCGCCCCATCATTTTACTTGTTTGGATGTCGCTAGCGACGAGCTAGTCAAAGCTTGGGCTACAGAAATTTTGGCAAAGCAGCAACTGCCAGATTTGCTGATTAACAATGCAGCTATAACTAATTATTCCGCGCCTCTTTGGAATATCACCAGCGAAGAATTTTCTCAGGTAATTGATGTTAATATTAAAGGTACAGCTAATGTGATTCGCCACTTTGTCCCGGCAATGATTGCTCGAAAAAGTGGCATAATTGTCAACTTTAGTTCGGGTTGGGGAAGGTCAACTTCGCCGGAAGTCGCGCCCTATTGCGCTTCTAAGTGGGCGATCGAAGGATTGACGCGATCGCTCGCCCAAGAACTCCCGCGAGGCATGGCAGCGATTCCTTTGAATCCGGGCATAATTCACACCGATATGCTGGAAATTTCTTTCGGAGAACACGCGGCAAGTTATACGCCTGTCAAAGCATGGGTGCAAAAAGCAGTGCCTTTTTTACTGAAATTGAAACCTTCGGATAATGGAATGCCGATGACCGTTCCAGGATAACAATAAAATAGTAAAATAAGATTCCTGTATGATCCAACTAATAACTCTTTCCCCCAACAGCCACTGTGAACTTGCCATTAACCTCGCCCTCGCAAACCGAAACCCGCAAAGCAGACCACCTCAGGATCTGTCTCGAAGAAGACGTACAATTTCGCGAAACTACCAGCGGACTGGAACACTACCGTTTTACTCACTGCTGTTTGCCAGAAATCGATCGCACCCAAATCGATCTCACATCCACATTTCTCGGCAAAAAACTAGGCGCTCCGCTGCTAATTTCCTCAATGACAGGTGGCACAGAACTAGCCCAGACCATTAATTATCGCCTCGCCGATGTCGCTCAGGAATACAAACTGGCGATGGGAGTCGGTTCCCAGCGCATCATCGTAGAAAACCCTCAACTTGCTCCTACATTTGCAGTGCGCCGCCGCGCTCCCGATATTCTGCTATTTGCTAATATCGGAGCGGTTCAATTAAACTACAATTACGGTTTGGAAGAGTGTCAAAAAATTATCGATATTCTGGAAGCAGATGCCCTAATTTTGCACCTCAATCCGCTGCAAGAGTGCGTTCAAACTGAAGGCGATACTAATTTTAAAGGACTGCTCGAAAAAATTGCTAAATTGTGCGATAAATTACCAGTACCGGTGATTGCGAAAGAAGTAGGCAACGGTATTTCTGGAAAAATGGCACAGAAATTGCGATCGGCTGGGGTAAGCGCGATCGACATTGCCGGAGCCGGAGGCACTTCTTGGGCCAAAATAGAAGGAGAGCGAGCCAAAGACAGCAAGCAGCGCAGGTTGGGTGCCACCTTTGCCGACTGGGGAATTCCGACAGCCGAGTGCGTTGTCAGCACCCGCGCCGTAGCGCCGGATGTTCCCCTGATTGCCTCTGGAGGCTTGCAAAACGGCTTGGATGCAGCGAAAGCCATCGCCCTCGGCGCGGATGTGGCGGGACTGGCGCGGCCGTTTCTGGAAGCAGCCGCAGCATCGGAATCAGCAGCAGGTGTTCTAGCTGAGGTTTTAATTGCAGAAATCGCTACTGTGATGTTCTGTACCGGCTGCGCTAACTTAGATGAGTTAAAACATTCTGGGGTTTTGGAAAGGTTAAGATAAAAGTATGTCAGTTGGCAGTTGGCAGTAGACAGTTGGCAGTTGGCAGTTGGCAGTGGGAGCATCTCAGTTTTGCATTTATAGAGCGTCTCCGCTCGCGAGCGGTATAATACTCGCGAGCGGGGACGCTCGCACTATATATAAAAAATGCTTTTTTCAAAAATGAGATGCTCCCGTTGGCAGTTGGCAGTAGTCAGTAGTCAGTAGTTACTGATTATTGGGAGAGATTCAAAAATAACAAATAACAACTGCTAATTACCAACTGCTAATTACCAATTACCAACTGTAACTGTTAACCATCAACTGTCAACTATCAACTATCAACTGTCAACTGTCAACTGTCAACTGTCAACTGACTAATTATCTAAATGAAAGATTTCCTAAAATATACTTGTGCAAGTTTGCTGGGAACCTTCCTGGGATTGTTGCTGCTGGGCGGCATCGGATTGGGAGGACTGGTACTGCTAATTGCTCTGGCGGCATCGTCGTCTAAAGATTCAGGCCCGCAAGTTAAAGATAAGTCTGTATTGGTATTAGACCTTTCTCTAAATATCACCGATAGCAAACCGAGCCGCAGCACGAGCGCGGCGATTCAAGAAGCACTTTCGGATGAATCCGGCGATGCTGTGACGCTGCGGACTGTTTTAGATGCGATCGAATCTGCGAAAAAAGACCCGAAAATCGTGGGGATGTATCTCGAAGGCAGTTCGGATTCCAGCAGCAGCGGGTTTGCTAATCTCAAAGAAGTTCGATCGGCATTACAGCGTTTCCGAGATGCCAAAAAACCCATTTTTGCTTACGAAATGGACTGGAATGAGCGAGATTATTACCTCGGTTCCGTTGCAAATACAATTGCTATCAATCCTTACGGCTCTCTAGAACTCAACGGTTTTAGCAGTCAAGCCATGTTTTGGACTGGTGCTTTGGAAAAATACGGCGTGGGAGTTCAAGTCACTCGCGTCGGTAAATACAAGTCAGCCGTCGAACCGTTTTTGCTCAAAAAAATGAGCCCGGAAAATCGCCAGCAAACTCAAAAATTGCTGGGAGATATTTGGGGCGAATACTTAAAAACTGTCGGGCCGAGCCGCAAATTGAGCGTTCCCCAACTGCAAGCAGTTGCAGATAATGGCGGAACTTTGATGGCTAACGAAGCTCTCAAAGGCAAGTTAGTTGATAAAGTTGTCTACTTTGATGAAATTGCAACAGAACTGAAAAAACTAACAGGAACCGATGCAGAAGATAAATCTTTCAAGCAAATAAGTTTGAAAAACTACGCAAGAGTTGCTGAGAGTAAAAACTCTACTCGCGCTCACAAGAAAAACCAAATTGCTGTCCTTTACGCTGAAGGTGAGATTGTAGACGGCGAAGGCGGCCCGACTCAAGTAGGGGGCGATCGCATCGCTGAAGAAATGCGTAAAATCCGAGAAGATGACGACATAAAAGCAGTAGTTCTGCGCGTCAACAGCCCTGGAGGCAGCGCGACGGCTGCGGAAGTCATCGGGCGCGAAGTCGCGCTGACAGGCAAAAAAAAGCCAGTTATCGTATCGATGGGCAATTTAGCAGCTTCCGGCGGCTATTGGATTTCGATGGGTTCTAGCAAAATCTTTGCCGAAGCCAGTACGATTACTGGTTCCATCGGCGTTTTTGGGATGCTATTCAATGCCGAAAAGTTGGCTGCTAACAACGGCATAACTTGGGACGTGGTAAAAACCGCCCGTTTTGCGGATACTAACACGGTTTCCCGCCCCAAAAATCCTCAAGAATTGGCGAATATTCAGAGAATAGTCGATCGCATTTACGATCTATTTATCACCAAAGTCGCCGACTCCCGCAAACTGCCAAAAAACAAGGTGCAAGAAATTGCTCAAGGCAGAGTTTGGTCTGGTACGGCTGCGAAACAGTTGGGCTTAGTCGATGAAATTGGCGGCCTAGAAGATGCCGTTAGAGAAGCAGCTAAGCAAGCTAAGCTAGGCGACGATTGGCAGTTAGAAGAATATCCAAAACGCCGCAGTTTGGAAGAGCAAATTTTGGAAAGAATATCCGGCGTTCGCGTTTTGAAACCAGCCACCAAACTCGATCCGCTGAGTGCAGAAGTTAAGAAAATGCAGGATGAATTGGCTGTTATCAAGTCGATGAATGACCCGCAAGGGATTTACGTTCGCTTACCTTTCGACTTGCGGATTAATTAACTTTACTCTTTAACCCGCGTCGGCGGGTTTTGTCTGTGTAGAAGCGGTTTCAACCGCCGAGTTTCAACCGCCGAGTTTGTCTTTACTCTTCAACCCGCGTCGGCGGGTTTTCTTTACTCTTCAACCCGCGTCGGCGGGTTTTGTCTGTGTAGTAGCGGTTTCAACCGCCGAGTTTCAACCGCCGAGTTTCAACCGCCGACTCCGATATTGAAAAACCCGGTTTCCTCAAGAAACCGGGTTTATGAATACCCTATACGATCGACTGGGAATTGGAAATATTTATTATGCAGCACGCTGAGTCAACAATCCCCAGATGAAAAGTACCACGATCGCGCCGATGACTGCAAAAGCTATGCTGGGTACAGTTAATGCTCCGAAGGATGCTCCCGCGCTAGTCCCCACAAAGACTTGGCCTAAATAACCTCCCACCAGCGCGCCGATAATTCCTAAAACTGTTGTTGCGACAAAACCGCCACCTTGAGTTCCCGGATAAATGGCTTTGGCGATCGCACCAGCAATCAGTCCTAAAACGATCCAAGCAATAATTCCCATTTCTTTTTCTCCTGAGTGTTTAACTTTCGTCTGCCTTGTCTTATGTTCTAAGAATAACAACTGATATCCCGTCCTTTCCTCTACCGTAGGGATGAACCGATAGAGGTAGAATTTCTCATGAATCGTCCTAATTTAAGGCTTTTTAATATGTCAAAAGAGTTATTGAAGAACGCACAACTAAGAATGCATAACGTAGAGCGCACAACTAAGAACGAAGCCTTTAATTATCTAGGATAGAAGGCTTTATTTATTTAGGACAGAAGCAATCGACTACTCATATAAAGTGCAATTTCAGAACGTCCCAACCGTTGGGTGCGGTTGGTACAACCAAATTTTTCTAAGGAAGAAAGGTACCTATGCTCAAAGCCGAAGGGCAATAGGAAAAATTTTTCTGGGACTTTTTGTGTTTTACTGGTAAAAAAATTACAATATTTTTGTCAAATTAGGAAAGTTGGCCCCCGATGAATCTGACACTGTGCACGATCGTCAAGAATGAAGAAGCAACACTGTCGCGGACTTTGGACAGCGTGAAGGGTGTTGTTGACGAAATTGTGGTGGTAGATACCGGTTCGCGCGATCGCACTCGTGAAATAGCCCGAGAATCCGGGGCGAGGGTTTATGACTTTGAATGGTGCGACGACTTCGCAGCGGCGCGCAACGAGTCTCTGAAGCACGCCCAGGGCGACTGGATTTTGGTGTTGGATGCCGATGAGGTGCTGGTACCGGAGATTGTACCTCAGATCCAGCAGGCAATTAAGAGCGATCGACTGTTGCTAATCAATCTCATCCGCCAAGAAATCGGTGCATCTCAATCACCCTATTCCCTAGTGTCGCGTTTGTTTCGCAATCGCCCCGGCATCCGCTTTTCTCGCCCTTACCACGCCATGGTAGACGACAGCGTGGCTGAGATTTTGCAGCGCGAACCAGAGTGGAAAATAGCTTCTCTCCCCGATGTGGCGATTTGGCACTCTGGTTATCACAAAGATGCGATCGCAGCAAAAAGCAAATTCCAAAAAGCTCAAACAGCAATGGAACGCTATATAGCTTATTATCCAAACGATGCTTATGCGTGCAGCAAATTAGGCGCGCTGTACGTAGAAAGCGGGCAAATCGCGCGGGGCATTAATTTATTAACTAGGGGATTGACTGCGGCGACAATTGATGAATCTATTGTTTACGAACTTAACTATCATTTAGGCATTGCTTACCGCCAGCAACAGCAATTTGCCAAAGCCAAAGAACACTATCAACTCGCAATTAATACAGATGTTTTCCCGGCGCTCAAATTAGGTGCTTACAATAATTTGGGCAATTTGCTCAAAGATGAAGGAGATTTGCCAGCAGCAGAAAAAGCTTACAAAGCAGCTTTAAAAATAGATCCCAATTTTGCACCAGGTCACTACAATTTAGGACTCACACTGAAAGCAACCGGAAATTTGGTAGATGCGATCGCCTATTACCGACAAGCCATTAAAATCGATCCCGAACACGCCGAAGCCCATCAAAACTTGGCAGTAGCGCTGCTGAAAATTGGCAAAATGCCCGAAAGTTTAGCAGAATTCAAAAGAGCGATCGCCCTTCACGAACAGCGCCGCCCCTTTGAAGCAGAACGCCTGCGCCGCGGACTGCAAGAAATGGGTTTAATCTAAACCTGCATATCTACTTTCTCGTTAAGTAGGTCATTTGTAGGGGCAATCGTCGGTAGTTTCCCATCGATCCCAGAGGGGTAAGCACTCTTGGCATTAACCCTACAAATTGCGAAAAATACCAACAAAATCAAGCAATTATCTCTACTTTGCCGCTGTCCAAATCGTAGCGCGCCCCAACAACTTTAAGCTTTCCCGCTTTCACTGCTTCAGCCAAAATAGGCGACGCAGATTTTAACTTTTTTACATTCATTTTTACATTAGCTCTGACTGCGTTATCCCAAGCATCGCCCAATTGATTTTTTGTAGCATCAACGGCTGGTTTAATCGCCGCCACCAAAGTGCTAATGTGACCCGGCACAGCTTTACCATCCAAAGCCGCTTTCACAGCACCGCAGCGTTCGTGACCCAGAATTACTAATAGCGGAACGCCTAATTCTAATGCGGCATATTCCATATTTCCGAGAACCCCGTCGTCGAGAAAATTTCCAGCTACTCGGATATCAAATAAATCCCCCAATCCTTGGTCGAAAATAATTTCGGGTGTTACCCGCGAATCAGAACAAGCAAGGATGGTTGCAAACGGATGTTGACCCTTTGCTACTTCGGTAATTCGCGATCGGCTTTGGTCGGGAAATGTCCGTTTTTGGTGAATATACCGCTGATTCCCGTTCATCAATTTCTTGAGTGCGGCCTCAGGAGTGATGTTTGAGACTACTCCTTCTGCATAGGCCGGTTCAGTTTTGAACAGCCCTGGGGCCATGGTTGCCACCAGCGCCCCTGCACTTGACATCCAGATCGCACTCCGCCTCGACATCTTGCCTATTTTTTTTGAGTCGGTCATTGCTTGCAACTCGGTTAATTGTTTTATATTTATTAGTATAATATTTGCCATCAGCCCAGCAAAAATTCTTTACTTTTTCTTTACAAGTAGCTGCCAAATATAAACTAATAAAAAATCGCCCCTTGTAATTTCATGGAATTAACTGCGGTCATCATTCTGCCTGCGGAGGATGCTATAGTGTATCTAAAACAACAATTATTTATCAATGAATCACAATGTCTTACGTCGCCAGCATTCATATCTATCCGGTCAAGTCCCTTGACGGCATAGCTGTCAGTCAAGCTAATATTCTTGCCAGCGGAGCTCTAGCAGGCGATCGCTCTTTTGCCATCTGCGATCTTTCCGGAGCATTTGTTAACGCTAAGCGCAACAGCGGAGTCCATTTTCTGCGCCTATCATTTGACATAAAAAAGAGAATCGCCGGTCTGAAAATTCAAGACACCGAACAAGAAATATTTTTTCATGTAGATAGAGAACGCCCCGCAATAGAATCTTGGTTGAGCAACTACTTCGGTTTCCCGGTCAAATTAATTGAAAACTTGCTCGCAGGCTTTCCCGATGATACCGCAGCACCCGGGCCAAGCATTATCAGTACCGCAACAATAGCCGAAGTAGCATCTTGGTTTCCGAGAGTTTGCGTTAACGAAATGCGCCATCGCTTGCGAGCTAATATTGAAATAGGAGATGTCCCGGCTTTTTGGGAAGATCGACTTTTCGGAGCAGCCGATGAAGTTGTCAGGTTTAAAATAGGGCCAGTAATATTTGAAGGTATTAATCCCGGTCAGCCCTGTCTGCAATCCAACCGAAATTCTGCTGCTCAAGAAGCTTATCCAAACTTGAAAACTATGCTAACAGCCAAGCAAAATGAAATCATGCCTGAATTGCAAAAAAAAGGGCATTTCAATCACTTTAGTCGGCTGCTCGTTAACACGCGAGTGCCACTTCAATCAGCCGGAAAAATAGTACACATAGGAGATGAAGTTCAAATCCTCAGCGTCAAAAACTCCCTATTTAATACCATTCCCGATCAGTTATAAAAGTTTTATGATGACTTCATATCAAATCCGGTAACACCGGAATTAATATTACCCAGAGTCAGGACGCGGCAGTGCCGTTTCCCTACAATTAAGTGGGCGTTAGTTACATCTCTTGCAAGCATGACGATTATTTTGGGGTAGGGAAACGGCTTTTGGAGTGTCCTCCGTTAGTCCAAATCAATATGCCCCATGCCCCATGCCCCATGCCCCATGCCCCATGCCCCATTACCTTAAATTTCTGTTGGTACTATAAACCACGATCGGTCTGTCAATTCCTTTAAAGCGGAAATCTCCCATCGGCTCAAAACTTTGGGGCGATCGCAGCAACGTGTAAGTAGCTTCGCTCACCACGCATTCCCCAGGCTGACAAATTCCCTCCATCCGAGCAGCCAGATTAATAGTCGAACCCAACACAGTATAATCAACTCTTTTAGAACTGCCGACATCACCAATTATTGCCTTGCCGCTGTTAATAGAAATCCGCAATTGCAGCGGTTCGCCCAAACTCTTATTTGCATTGAGTTCGTCAAGACGGTTGAGCATTCCCAAAGCAGCAGCCACCGCGCGATCGGCATGATCCGGTTGAGGTTCCGGCGCTCCAAAAAATGCCATAATACAATCTCCAATAAACTTATCTAAAGTTCCTCCTTCCCCAAAAACTTCTTGCAGCATTTCCTCAAAGAAATTGTTCAGCAACCGGGCAATTTCAGGGGGCCTCAAGCGTTCAGACATCGCAGTAAAGCCCACAATATCTGCAAACAAAATGCTGATTTCGCGTTCCACAGGCGGCAGGCGGTGGTCAATTAAAGTCCCCGTATTCATTAAATGCTGCACCACAGCCGGAGAGTGATAGCGTTCCAATCTTTGCCGCATAGTTTCTTGGGTGCGGAGTTTTTGTGTCAGCAGCCACCGCTGCACGCTAGAAGCAGCGATATTTCCTAAAGCTGAAAAAAAGCTCAAGTCTTCATCTCCGCCCAGATACCACTCTCTAGAAGTCAGTTGAGCGTCGCCGTAAAGCACTCCAAAAACTGTATTTTCATCCCAGAGAGGAACAGCTATCGCCGTGCGAATTCCTTTATCGATCATGCTTATATTGTCGTCAAACTGTTCGTCAAACTGAGCGTCGGCAGTTTTGAGAGCAACTTGTTCGTCTAATACTTTGCGGCAAATAGTCCGGCCGATCCAACTGCCGTCAGCAGGGATATATTTATTTTTGGCAGTGGGTCTGGCGGCAGTCTTAACTACTTCGAGTTCGCCGTTATTTTGAAAGTCTATTAATAGTGCCAAACGTTCGATATTTTTGATATCGCGGAACACGATTTGCTGGACTTGATCGAAAATTGCTTCGATGGATTCAGCGGTGTTTAAATACTTCGCAATATCGACTAAGTATTTTAAACGCGAGATAGCTTGTTCGTAATTTTTTTCAAGTTTTGTGTCTGGTTCTATCCACTGTTTTTGCAGTTCTTTAGCTTTGCCGAGGATAGTCACTCCTTCGGGCATGGTGCCGATTTCAGGAAGTTGGGGGTCAGAGCGATCGGGCAAAACGACAATCAAATTAATCCGGTGTCCCAGATAAATCACATCGCCCTGATTGACTAAGTGAGGTTGGTTGAGGGGACTGTTGTTTAGTAGCGTCCCGTTGGTACTGCCCATATCCTCAACTA
Organism: Microcoleus sp. PH2017_34_RAT_O_A; assembly: GCF_020737885.1. Taxonomy (NCBI): domain Bacteria; kingdom Bacillati; phylum Cyanobacteriota; class Cyanophyceae; order Oscillatoriales; family Microcoleaceae; genus Microcoleus; species Microcoleus sp. PH2017_34_RAT_O_A. The sequence continues at coordinate 13,857 of NZ_JAEQDD010000147.1, forward strand.
GCCACTCCCCTGAAGCTATTTTAAACAAGCGGGTGTGGTGCCGGGAAATGTCAGAAAAAGGCAGTTGCAAATCGCATTCTAGCAACCTACCGATAATAAATTGCTCGCCTTCGACAGGCACGGTTTTTTCGATGATTCCATTAATTTGAAGTTCCAGATTCAGTTCATTCATAGACAGCACCGCTGTTGAATTTTCAAGGCTTTGATAAGACTTGAATTCATCAGATCAAATCTCCTACAAGTCTTATAAAGCTGGCGGCAACTCCAAAGTAAGCTGACCCAACACACCAGTTCTAAAATCGTTTAACATCTGCCGCGCCGTTCGTTCGACATCTCCTTTATACCTGTCTTTTGCTACTTCGTGCAAATAATCTTCACCATTGCTAGATCCTATATCTAATTTATACCGAGATTTGAAACCAGATACTGATATCAATGTGTCATCAGCCGCCTCCAGCCCGAGGAGCAAATCAACCATAGCTGCTGCTACTACCTGATTGTCGTAAGCTGCTTCGCCAATATCTTCGCAAATAGCTAATTTTATGGCATTTTCTTGATTGTTAATCCGGGTGGGGATTACTCCGGGGGCGTCTAGTAACTCAATTTCGTCAGAAATGCGAATCCATCGGAGCGATTTAGTTACTCCAGCTCTGCGGGCACTGTCTACTACTCTGCGCCCTAAAAGGCGATTAATTAAAGCAGATTTGCCGACATTGGGAAAGCCCATCACCACGGCGCGGACTGGACGGGGTAGCATTCCTCGATCGAATCTGCGTTTATTTAGCTGCACCCCAGCCTCCTGGACAGCATCGGAAACATCGTGTACTCCTTGACCGTGCTCGGCGTTAGTAAAATAAGCAGTTTCGCCCTGAGATTCAAACCAGGTTTCCCACGCATCGAGGGTTCTAGGCGTAATCATGTCCATGCGGTTGATGACCAACACTCGCGCCTTACCGCCCACCCAGGTAGGCATTTGGGGGTGGTAAGTCGCTAGTGGAATGCGGGCATCTCGGACTTCGAGCACCACATCTACCCGCTTTAGCTGTTCTTTTAATGCCCGTTCAGCTTTGGCAATGTGACCGGGATACCAGTGAATTTTCATTAGTTATTAGTTATTAGTTAGTTGTTAGTTGTTAGTGGTCAGTTATCAGTTGTTCGTTGTTCGTTGTCAGTTGTTCGGGGAGCATCTCAATTTTTGCAAAAAGCATTTTTTTGTTGTAGTGCGAGCTTAAGAGCTCGCTTGGTTTTAACAGCAAGCGAGCTCTTAAGCTCGCACTACAAAATCAAAACTGAGATGCTCTCGTTGTTCGTTGTCAGTTGTTAGTTGTCAACTGCTTTCGGAGTCAACTAAGAGGGCGAGCAAGGCGGGGCACCGCCCCAACTGTCAACTGCTTTCGGAGTCAACTGCCAACTGTCAACTGCCAACTGCCAACTGTCAACTGCCAACTGTCAACTGTCAACTGTCAACTGTCAACTGACTAAGGCACAATCAAAACTGCACAAGGAGACAGATTGATCACCCGACTGGTAACGCTGTCAGACGCACCATCATCAGTTAAACCCATCCCACGACAGCCCATCACAATCAAATCAGCCCCAACTTCGTCAGCCACATCACAAATCGTGAAAGCAGGTTTGCCTTCTCGTTCGATGATTTCAGCTTCAATTCCCTGCTGGGAAAACATCGACTGGGCTTCAGACAGCAGTTTGGCGACTGCTTCGGGGGAACTCATCACCTCTCGCGGTGCCTCACCCTCCTCGGCTGGGGGTTCGACTACCGACAGAATAACTAAACGAGAAGCGTAGGTTTTCACAATATTGACAACCTTTTCCGCCGCTTCGCGGGCTTCTCGGCTTTGATCTACAGGAAATAAGACAGTCTTGAACATAGTTCGCATTTCCCGGACACGGACTCCGATAAAATGTTTACGTTGAGCCAAATCAGTGCCGTTTGTTTCATCTTCCGTTTTTTGTACGGGCGCGGTTGAATGCGCCCGAGGCCCCAAGTGCAAGTGACGAGTGCCGCCATTTCAACGGAATTAGACAAAAACACAAATATTAGGAGGTTAATCCTGTGACAAAAAAAACTGTAGCAAATTTATCGGCATCGGACTTATCGGGCAAACGGGTATTGGTGCGCGCGGACTTTAACGTGCCGCTCGACAACGGCAATATCACCGATGATACTCGCATCCGGGCTGCTCTGCCGACTATTCAGGATTTAGCGTCGAAGGGCGCTAAGGTCATTTTGTGCAGTCACTTCGGGCGTCCCAAGGGTGTGACGGAGAAGTTGCGCTTGACTCCGGTTGCTAAGCGGCTGTCGGAATTGTTGGGGAAGGAAGTCAAAAAGACTAACGACTGTATTGGTGATGAAGTGGCTGCTACTGTGGCGGCGATGGCTGATGGCGATGTGATTTTGCTGGAAAATGTCCGCTTCTACCCTGAAGAGGAAGCAAATGACCCAGAATTTGCCAAGAAGTTAGCTTCTGTTGCTGATTTGTATGTCAATGATGCTTTTGGTACGGCTCACCGGGCTCACGCTTCGACTGAGGGTGTGACTAAGTATCTGAGTCCTTCGGTGGCTGGGTTTTTGATGGAGAAGGAGTTGCAATATCTCGGTAGTGCGATCGACAATCCGCAACGTCCCTTAGCTGCTATCATCGGTGGTTCTAAGGTTTCCAGCAAGATTGGAGTCATCGAAAAACTGCTCGAAAAGTGCGACAAATTGCTGCTGGGTGGCGGCATGGTGTTCACGTTCTACAAAGCTCGCGGTTTGAACGTTGGCAAGTCTTTGGTGGAAGATGACAAGCTCGAACTGGCTAAGTCTTTGGAAGCGAAGGCAAAGGAACGGGGAGTTACTTTCCTGTTACCTACTGATGTGGTAGTTGCTGACAAGTTTGCTGCTGACGCCAACACTCAAACTGTCTCCGTTGAGAGCATTCCCGACGGTTGGATGGGTTTGGACATCGGCCCGGATTCTGTGAAAACTTTCCAAGATGCTTTGGCTGATTGCAAAACGGTAATCTGGAACGGGCCGATGGGCGTGTTTGAGATGGAAAAGTTTGCTGCGGGAACTGAAGGAATTGCTCATTCTTTGGCTGGAATTACTAAGACTGGTACTACCACGATTATCGGTGGCGGTGACTCGGTGGCGGCTGTGGAACAGTTGAATCTGGGGCCAGAAATGAGCCACATTTCTACTGGTGGCGGCGCTAGTTTGGAACTGCTAGAAGGTAAGGAATTGCCTGGTGTTGCGGCTTTAGATGAGGCTTAATTAAGTTGACTGGGGCGGGCTTTGTTGCCCGCCTTGCGGCGAATGCTATTCTTTTTACCACAGAGAGCGCAGAGAACGCAGAGAGGGAGAAAAGAGTGAGGGAAATGGGTTGAAATTTTACTGTTTGCGAGTACGATCGATCTGAAGTGGCAGTGAGGTTTGTTTGTGAAATTTAAAATTTTGGCAAGTGTAACGGCAACTGTAGCAGTTTTAGCGCCGTTTTTGCTGGCACCCCCCGTGAAAGCTCAAAATCCCGATCACGTCCAACAGTTGCTAGAAACTAAGGAGTGTGAGGGCTGCGATTTGAGAAATGCTGATTTGTTTAAGGCGAGTTTGTACAGAGCTAATTTAAGAGGATCTGATTTAAGCGGAGCTAATCTCTACGAAGCTAATTTGCTAGAAGCAGATTTAAGTGGTGCTAATTTGGCAAATACTAACTTGGTTAATGCTGAAATGTATGGTGCCGACTTGGACAGCGCTAATCTGCGAAATGCGGATTTGTCTAATGCTTTTTTGGGGCGGGCAAATCTGACGAGAGCTGATTTGCGCGGTGCTAAGCTTTTTAATACTAATTTGGGCGAAGCTTATTTGCTGCAAGCTAATTTGTCGAATGCAGATTTGCGACGTTCGCTGCTGTTTAGAGTGAATTTGAATCGCGCTAATTTAAGCGGGGCTGATTTGTCTTTTGCTGACGTGCGCGATACTAATTTGCAGAATGCTATTCTGTCAAATACCAGGCTTCCTAGAGCTCAATTGACCGGGACAAATATCGATGCGGCGAGGGACGTGCGGCAGGCTGATTTGGAACGTGCAAATTTGCGGGGTACAAATTTGGGGCCGATGGTTTGCGTGACGACGAGTTTTCCTTATTGTGTTTTGAATTTGGAATAATATCAGGTTCTCTCGAACGACGACAATCAGATGGGTTTGTAGTGAGGACTTTAGTCCTCAGATTATGAGGACTAAAGTCCTCACTACAAACCGTTTTTATTGCGGGTAATTAAGGGCTGGTACACCGTAAGTTGAGACCGGAGCTAAGTTTGAGGTGGTTTGTATCCCCTTTCTAGGGCAAATCTCACAAGCTGGGCGCGATTTTCTAACTGTAGTTTGCTGAATATGCTGCCTAAATGAGCTTGGACGGTGCGGGGGCTAATAAACAGTCGATCGCTAATTTGTTTGTTAGTATAACCCTGGATCACCTCCCAAAAAACTCTTTCCTCGGCTGGTGTTAGAGGCAAAGGTGCTAGTGGTGGCAATACTGCGACAACTTTGGGCTCCACCGCCAGGGCGGTAGAAGTTTGCAGCAGTCGGACAATCTCGGCGTGAATGCGGTGGGAGCGCTCTAACTGAGCTTTCACCTTAGCCAAGATTTCTTCAGACTGAAAAGGTTTTACCAGATAATCGTCAGCGCCGATCGCATGACCTTCAACTTTTGCCTCAATTTCGCCTTGACCAGACAAAAATATAAACGGCACCAACTGTCCCAAACGTGTAGTACGCAAGCGCCGGCAAAACTCAAACCCGTCCATTTCCGGCATCATCACATCTGAAATCACCAAATCTGGGGGGGCATTTTCAAAAATTGAGAGCGCCTCAACTCCTGAATTAGCGCATTCAACCCGGTATCCTTGGCTTTCGAGATACATTGCCAAGACTGTTTGACAGTCTGCTTCGTCGTCAACTACTAATATTCTTTCCATGAGGGCCTTGCACCAATTCCAGTTGACAGTTCTTGAAACTGCGGCTGATTCTTTTACGCTGAACATTTCTCTACATAGCTGTGCAATGCTGGAGATGTAACGATCGCAATTCCGTCATGGCTGACAGAACAGGTCGAATCCGACAAAGCACGTAACAAGATATTACGTGCGCCGTTCAAATCTCTCCCAATTACCGTTTGGCAATTCGGACATTTGAACACTTTAGAGCCGCCAAGTTTTCGATGAATATGACCACAATTTCCACAAGTCTTAGACGTATAGGCTTCTGACACATCAACAACAATCGAACCATTTTTGTCAGCTTGATGTTTGATG
>NZ_JAEQDD010000148.1:0-10953 GCF_020737885.1 Microcoleus sp. PH2017_34_RAT_O_A
AGAGCGCTGAAGCGCAACTACGTACCTCAACACGTACTTAACTTTTTACTGCTTGTTTTTTAGATCTATGAAAGAGCGCTGAAGCGCAACTACGTACCTTAAAACGTACTTAACTTTTCACTACTTGTCGAATTTCTTGCCAAAGCGATCGATATTCGGCAATCCCCGCATCTCCAAACGGCAGCAGAAAGTCGCTGGCGGCAAGAATTTTAGCATCCGGTAACAACACGGGATTGCTTCGCACATCGGCGGGCAAAGCCTCGGGTTTCATGCCGACAATTATCGGCGAACTAGCTTTAGCCAGCAAAGATAATTGAGGCGCAATCCGAGGTTGCAAGCAAAAATCAATCCATTTTTCCACTAACGAAACTGGCTTTTTTGATGCTGGTTGTACCCACAAATCCGTCCACAGTGCAGTTCCAGAAACTGGAATTACTACAGCAATATCCTTTTGAGTTTGTAACAGCGGCAGTACGTCACCAGATGAACCTACGGCTAACCAAGTATCACCTAAAATTAACGGTTGCAGGTATGTATCGGAACTGTAAAGCTTAGTTTGGGCGTGCAGATTTGCCAGTTCTTTTTTGAGGTTGGGAACTTTATCTAATTGCTGCGTGTTGTAAGATTTTCCGAGTTTTTTTAATGTTAAACCGATCACTTCTCTCGCGCTATCCGGTAGCGAAATTCGATCGCGCAATTCGACTCGCCACAAGTCACTCCAATCAGTCGGAGTCCACCCCAAATCCTTAAATTTGTCGGTTCGATAGGCAATTACCGTACTTCCCCAGCGGTAAGGTGCAGCCCAAACTTGACCTTTAGCGTCTAATTGGCCGTCAGCGTTACGCCGGACGAGTTTTTGCCATCTTTCGGGCAATTGCGACCAATTAGCAATTTTAGCAGGATCGATCGGCTGAATCAATTTTTGCCGAATTGCCAAAGTCAGCCAATAATCTCCCAACATCACCAAGTCAGCTTGATTTTTGGCTTCCGGTGTCCGTTTCCACTCCTGTAACAAAGCGAATAATTCTTTTAATTGCCCTTCCTGCGTTACCTGCAACTGCGGAGACGGTTGTAAATCGCGGCTAAATTTGCTTGCGAGTTGGGCCGGAATACCGTTTTTGAGCGATCGAATTTTGAGAGTGGGTTTCGAGTCGCAACCTGCCGCCAATTGACTTAAAGTTAGGGTGGCTGCGCCCAATAGCAAAGACCTTCGTTTCACCTGTGAATCCGCTTTTCTAAATATTGACCGATGTTTTGTGTTCTGCGACCCGGGAAATAATTGTTTGTCGAGTCCGGTAGTCCGCACCGATTTGTCTTATTTCTTTTTCCAACACATAGCCATTGTACTAGCTTCTGCTGCGATCGGAGTCGGTGCTCGTCTTGCCGTCAACTTACCGCCTCGTTTCTGAACTCCAAATTTCTTTGGGCTAATTTTGCCGGTCTTTGCGGGCGATCGCCTGTATCTGTGTTACATTCCTTAATATCAGGAAACCGCGAAAGCGCCACACTCTGCCGTTGGATGACGCTTTTTCCACAAACGAAGTGAAAAAGTCCTTTTAAATCCGCGACAGTTTAATAACTACAAAACCCGGTTGCTGTCTCCATAACAATCTCAACTCCCAAATCGAAAAATGGCAAATTGACTGCCGAGTCAATCTCACACTCCTGGAGGGACTCCCACTCTCAGAAGCCGAGTTTTTTTGTTTTTTTTAACTCTGATTGAAGGTTTGAACAAAGTATAGGAGTTAACAAACCTCGTTTCAGAATCCAAGAAAATCTAAAATCTAAAATCTAAAATCTAAAATCCTCAAGCTGAGTATCTCAACCTAGCGTCAGGATTGGGAAGACAACAATTACGTCAAAAATTAAATAATTTAGTGATAAATCCCACTTATGTAAAGATTTCCCTAATATGTAAAGATATAAGTTACTATTCCGAGGATGACTGTATGGAAGCGCTACGCCAGCAAGTTACAGCATTGACCCAACAAGTCGATGCTTTGTACAAACTCGTAGAAAACCTCAATGAAAAGTTATTGGAGTCCGCCAAGGAGACGAAGCTGGCCCAGCAGCATATGGACGATCGCTCCCTGACAGCAGGAAATCACAAAACCTCTCCCTATCAAAGCTACAGCAATCTCGACGGCATCCTCGGTCACAAGGACATACTGTTAGATGACAACTACTTCGACAAGAATTCTCAAAGTCTGGAAAAAGAGCTGACTTCCGAGATTCAAATCCAGCGCCTAACAGCTCAGCTAACAGCGGCTTACAATCGAATTGCTGCCTTAGAAGAACAGTTGGTCGCCAAAAGAATGCACTCACACGTAGGCGGGTCTAATTAAATATTGCTGCTGGCGATCGGCATGGATCGAGAGAGAAAATACAAGTTGCCTTGATTTATGCTCGTCTACTTATAGAGTCATTGAATAGAGTGTTTTGTCTCGCGAAATTCACAGGAGGAATACTGCATCAAAGCGAGATATTGTGTAGAATATTCTGTAAATCTGAAAGCAAAAATGCTACAGAAAATGATATAATTATTCAGCCCAAACAAAGCTAGTTGAGCAGCACAACGAGGTTGGCAGCTCGATCGCACATCTGAATTTTTCATATTTAATGCCTGATATTCCGACAGGCACGGAAAAGGAAAAACCCGGTTTTACTGTTGAATTTCACACCGCGAGGCTAGGGCTTCCACAGCTTGCAGAAGTTGGGTTGGAGTCCAATTCACAGCTAGGCCGCTGGCGATCGCACACGCACCCGCACCCACACCTTCCTTCACGTACCCGCGATCGTAAGCTTGCAGTTGCGGGTAGCGAGAACTGGCAAAACTTAGCTGTGCAGCCAACAGAGGGACACCGCCGATATCCGAGGCGAGTCCTACAGTGTCCCCTGTGGGGTCTTCCGCCACCCAGCGCGTAGTCCCCACCGCGACTTGTTCGGGACACCATAACAGCTCGTATTCCGTGGCTAAGGCTTGCATCAAAGCATACACTGCCAGCATTTGCGTGCCACCAGCCAAAAGTACCCCGCAAGTCCGACTCGCGGCGATCGCCATTCCCGCCACCGCTATTTGCATCGGATCGCCCACCGCCGCCACCAAATCCAGGGGGGTGCTATTTTTTCTGCCGATTTCCCACCCAGCATTATTGAGTCCCGCTGTCACCGCAGCCAATTTTTGAGCGTGATTGCAGGTAGGGTGAGAACTATTAACCTTACCCGCCGCTGCAATTCCCAAACCCATTAACACGCCCAAAGCAGTAGTCGTGCCACCAACTACGCACTCCCCTAAAATGACATAACTGCCATTAGTTTCGGCGGCCAATTTAGCGCCCCAAATTAATCCTTGTTCCAGCAAATGTTTGACTATTTCTAGTTCCAAAGCATTCCCAGAAGTTAGACACTTTGCCGCAGTACCGCCCAAATCAATTGTAGGTACGGGAGGCGGCAGGGGTAAACCTGCATTAAACAGGTAAAGGGGAATTTCCAAAGCTTCGACTACGGCGCGAGATATTAGCACCGGTGAGGCACCGGCTTCTAGGGGCGGCAAGGGATACTGCGGTGACGGTTGCGGGCCGTTATACAAAAATTCTGCATCGGCCAAACAAGTAAATTGTCGATCGCGCGGGGTTGCTCCTGCTGCCGAAATCCCCGGAATTAAGCCAGTTGCGGTGAATCCTAACACGCAGGCAAATATCGGTTTTTGTCCCCGATGGCGATCGAGCCACCGCTGGCCCTGTTCAATTTCTGTATAAACATGAATCATAATTAGTCAGTTGACAGTTGACAGTTGACAGTTGGCAGTAATAATCGGGGATTGGTAATGGGGAATTGGTAATGGGGAATTGGTAATGGGGAATTGGTAATGGGGAATTGGTAATTGCCGGAAAAACTAGAAAGAGGGAAAGCGGATAATTTGATTTTTTTCCTTCCCTCAACATCCATCTGTTAAATCTGTTACAAGATCCTTCTTCCCTCTTCCTTCTTCCCTCTTCCTTCTTCCCTCTTCCCTCTTCCTTCTTCCCTCTTCCTTCTTCCCTCTTCCTTCTTCCTTCTTCCCTCTTCCTTCTTCCCTCTTCCCTCTTCCTTCTTCCCTCTTCCCTCTTCCTTCTTCCTTCTTCCTGATGACTGATGACTAATGACTAATGACTTCCGATTACTCCTCATAATCGATTAAAACTTGCACCCAGCGCGGCGGCCGCGGAATCGGATTTCCCAAACGATCTAACAGCAGCAAAGCTACTAAATGCACTACAAATAAATATACAATATTGTTAATCAAAATCATCCCAGCGGCGATCGCCCCTATTGTACTCAAACTCGGCACGCTCAGCCAGCCCAGCTTCACAAATACCCATTCCACAATCTCTGTTACCTGGGCGGTTACATAAACCCAGAGATCTTGACCCACCAAAGCTGACAGCAGCCAAAACTTAAAAAAGAACCCGACAGCACCAATTACCGCCCCCACACTAATAGAGACAGACCAACTCGCTTTGCGCCGCCAAAGTCCTCCCAGTGCAACTCCCATAATTCCAAAAGGAATCACGTATAAAATGCTCCGCGTTGGGCCCATGAGTACCGACAGCAGCAAACCGGAAACCAAAGCTGACATCCAAGCCGCTCTGTTACCCCAGCGCAGGTAAACTAGGGCAATGGGCACCGGGAAAAAAACCCGCAGCAACGGGCCCAGGGGAAAGTAATAATTTATCAGCCAAATCAAGCTAGCGGTACTTGCCAAAAATGCCGTTTCTACGAGCCTCAAAGGCGCTTCTCCAGTGGGGGGCGTCCCCGGGTCGGAATTTTTGCGATCGCCAGCCATTGCTGAAAAAGTGGCGGTTTGTGGCTCATTATTGCTACTGGGTGAACTGCCTGAATTAGACGCGGCATCTGCTGACAAAAAATCACTCATCCGATTTTAGATTTTAGATTTTAGATTTTAGATTTTACAGGACTTACGTGCTACACGTCTGATTCCCGATTTGAGATTTTAGATTTGAGATTTTACAGAACTTGCCTGCTGCACGTCTGATTCCCAATTTTCCGATTTTCCGATTTTAAATTTTATCAGAAAGAATTGGTTGAAAGCCCCAAGCGCGATCGGGAGAAATTAAAATTAGACTATTCATTACCAGAAAGAATTGGTTGAAAGCCCCAAGTCTTCGAGGGAGAAATTAAAATTAGACTATTCATTACTCGAATACTTGGACTTAAAGGTAGAGGTAGCTCTCGAACTGTCAAGCGGTCAACTGTCAATTGTCAACTGTTGAATCCAATCTTCTTCTTTCTAGGTAGAGGTCGCTGTCAAGCGGTCAACTGTCAATTGTCAACTGAATAAAGTTTGATATTTTACGACACTGGCGGGCCATAAGATTAATTTCCGGTTTCACTATTTGGAGGCCTCGCCACCCAATTTAATATTGTTCGCACAAACCAGGTTTAGGTAGGAACGCCAGTCTTATTTTAGATTGATGTTCTCAGGAAAATTTTCAGCAGCATCATTTTTCAGCTTTGACTTCCTGAATTACAAATACCGAACAAGATGCGTGGTGAACGACATAATTGCTCACACTCCCGAGGAAAGCTTCTGTAAGCCCCGTGCGGCCGCGCCTCCCCACTACTATTAAATCTGCACCCCAAGTTTGGGCGTGTTCGCAGACACAATGCCCCGGATCGCCATCCATTTGGCAGTCAAATTCCACCTCCAATCCTTGTTTGGCTGCAACCTCGCTATAATTTTTCAGCAAACCCTCAGACTGTTTTACCTCCCTTTCCAGCCGCAAACGTTGAGCTTGATAAGCTTGATCCATTAACTCGGCATTCAAGCCCAAATCTACCGGAATTGGCACTGCCGTCTCGCCCAGCGAGTTGACAGTAACGCAGTGAAATAGCATCATCTTAGCTCGATCGATCGAGGCTAATTCTAAGGCTTGACTGAAGACGCGGCGGCCAAGTTCAGAATCATCGACGGCGGCGAAAATTTTCTTAAAACTCACAGCTTTACCTCCGGCGGGAAATCATCAATATCAGTTAGTTAACAGAGAGTGTTGTTGAATGAGATTCAAATTAACAATCTCTGATACTTCTAGAGTAACCCATAAATGGAGTTAATCGGAGTAAGTCACAATATTCCAATTATAGTTCACTTTTTTAACTCCTCTGTAGTCGCGTCTTTCAGTTTGCGGGAGCTAGTCCCAACCAAATAGAGCGTAGTAAGGTAGGAATTTTTAGGCAGTTTACCCTAGCCTAGTACAATCAAAGTGGTAGTCGCTAACACCGTTCTAGTTTGATTGCACACCGTCACGTATTACTACTTCAGGCTTTTAAGATTGAGCGTAGCTTCTAGTAGGTTGCGCTTGATTGCTTTTAATGCCACGTTTCGGGCAGCATTTAATCCAGAGTGAGCCTTGTACCCATCAGCAGTTGCCACCAATGCAGCTCCAGATTGATAGCCCTCAAATCGAAGTGAGTCAGACGGAAACTTAGCCCCTCTCCAAAGTGGTTCTCCCCACGGACTAAGGCGACTCGTATTCATCGGACTAACGCGAGTTGTCACAATTGCATAATCTTGATATGCGATTCGTTTGACTTGCTCAAAGACCTTTCCCTTTAGCCAGTAGGCACGCTTTTGATTTGATCTCCTAGAGAATTTGCCTTTTTTCGGGCGAAGATTGCCTAGGTGTTCAAAACTAATTACATCCACTTTCCAGTGTTTTGCAAACTCAACAAGTTCCCTTGAAACCGCTCTGGAAAAATTAATTTCTCTGGCCGTTATTGAGTCCCATCTTGATTTAGCAAAACCACGACTCACTATTTTGGCTTGTCTCATCTTGATTGCAATTTGTCCTAGATCCCGCTTCCTACGAGCTACGTGACGCGACTGGTTGATAAAGTGCCTAGCGATTTCAGTCGTTTCGCCTCTGTCGTTGGTTTCTAGAACAGTTGCAATGATAATAAACTTGTCTAAATCCATGTCAATCCCGCAGGTTCTAAATGCGGAGTTAGACATAATTCCCTTGATACCTCCTGTGGCAGGCACATATTTTTCTAAGGGGAAAACGAGCCATAAAGAACCATTTTGTACTTGAATTCTTGGAGAACCTTTTGTCCATTCTGTCGGAACATTAGGACATTGATATTGATGTTTGACCCATTTCCATGAATTCCCTACTCGCATTTTCAAAACAATGGAGAAACCATCATCCTCTTTCCACATCCCTGAATCGTAATGCGGGTTAAACCGGAATGCCCTAGGATGAACTGGAGGTTTGTGATCTCTCATTCGCTTCGGACGATGCAACCATTTTTGATAGGTTGAATTCCAGCTTTCGTAAGCACCGATGGCTTGTCGGATTGCGGCTCTTTTTAGCGGGGAAGGAAAGCCGCTAATAAACTGATGACCAGCGGTTAGTAATTCGTAGAATCGCCAGCCTCCCTTAGATTGCACGGGAATGCTTACGCCTTGAGGATTTTCAGCAATTAACAGGAAATAAAAATGCACTACTTCGTTGTAAGCATCCTTGGTTTCCTGCATATCAAATTTTGAGCGAATTAGTTTCGCTTTAACTGATTTGGTTGTAATTGAATATCCTTTTTGGCGTTTTAGCATTCTATAATGAAACTCCAATACACTCTAATTCGTCAATAGACGACAGATACATCGCGCTTAGCGCTCCAATATATACATAACCACTCCAGTATACTCCAATATTTCGTTTTGTAGTGATTAGACTAACAGACGCTCCAAGGCGTGTAGGTCGGGAATGCACAAAACGTCACGTTCGCGTTGAATAGTTCCTTTTTTTTCCAGCTTGCTCAGCACTCGCGTTACCGTTTCCCGAGCCAGCCCGCTGAGGCTACTTAATTCTCTGTGCGGCAGGTTGGGAATTTCTGTACCTCCACTGGACATTTTTTTCCCTTGCCCCTCTGCCAAAAATAATAGAATATCTGCTACTCGCGAGGTACTGTCAGACTCTCGCAAACGCAGGCGGCGGTTGACTTGTCGCAGGCGGCGGGCCATCAGTTGAGCTAGCCGAATGCCTGCGAGGGGCTCGGTATGAATGAGTTGCACAAAATCTTGAGCTGGCATATTGCCGATCAGTGTTGGGGCTAGGGTGATGACATCTGTCGATCGCGGTGCTTCTTCGATCGCTGCCATTTCCCCGAACAGTTCTCCTTTCCCTAAAATATTCAGCGTTACTTCTTTTCCGTCTAGATTGTAGGTGCGAATTTTCACCCAACCATCCAATATAAAATACACTGATGTTCCCCAGTCATTTTCTAGTAAAATCACTTGATTCGACGGATGACTGCGGGTAACGATGTGGACAGTTGCTCTCTCGATTACAGGGTCAGGCAAACCTGCAAAAAAAGGAGTAGAAACTATCAATTGATTTATATTTGACTGCGGATCTCGGGCGTTAAAGCGGTCTTCCATGAGGCCATCATCTTAATTTATGCGCTTGAGCTGCGCTGGGCAGTTAGAAATAGCTTGCAGCCGAGTCATTCGAGCGATTTGAGATTCAAGCATTTGAGGAACAAGGAGCTAAAAATCGGCAATTTTTCCTCTAAAGTTTTGCGGTCAAAGGTCGAATATGGGAATTATTGACGCGATCCCCGGCATAAATGCGCGGGAATTCTCAAAGGTTGCATTCCGGTGCGATCGCATCCACACCTTCACGCTTTCTTCTTCCTGTCTCTTAGGCTCTTAACTAGACCGTTTCCGGTTCCCGTCAGACCGCCTCCACAGGCAATTTCTTTAATGTCTACGAAGCGTCCCTCCGCCGACAATCCTTGAAAACCGAATAACTTGAGCGGCTGCTACATCTCGATGTGTTGTATACCCACACTCAGGGCAATTATGCACTCGTTCATCAAGTGCTTTCTTGCCAGTGTGACTATCACAATTCGGACAAACCTGAGAAGTGTAATCCTTGTTTACCTTCTCAAAATGTACTCCCCGTTTCCAGCACACCCACGACATAATCGCGATGAATTGACCGAAACCAGCATCTAAGGTGTGTTTGCCAAACCTACCTTTTGCCCAGACTCGAAAATCGATATCTTCAACAAATATCATTCCCGCATCTAGGGCTAGGTCATGAGCTAATTTAAACTGCCAATCTTTTCTGGTATCGGTAACACGCTGATGCAGCCTAGCAATTTTTCTATTCAACTTATGACGGTTGTTAGAGCCTTTCTTCTTGTTCTTGAGCCGACGTTGCAGCAATTTAAGCTTGCGGTGTTCGACCTTGAGCAACTTAGGACGTTTAACTAATTTGCCTTCAGAAGTTGCTAAAAATTGGTCTAAACCTAGATCTATGCCAACGGGGAATCCCTGTGCAACTGGTTGAGGAACATTAACATCACATTCTAAGAAAAGTATGACGAAATATCCACTAGCCTTCCGGACAATTTGAGCTTGCTTGATTGCAAACTCATTAGGAATCTCTCTTGATTTAATGAATTCAACAATGCCTAACTGTGGGAGTTTAATAGTATTTCCTTGGAGGCAATTTTTGAGCATTTGGGGAAATACAAACGACCGCATTCGGTATTTATTCTTAAATCTTGGGAATCCCATTCCCTTACGTTTCATGTCTAGGAAGGCTGTTTCCAGCTTTCTTAACACCTGTTGAAGCATCTTTTTGTGTTAACCGTTTTAAGTTCGGGAAACAACTCTTTAGCTTTGGTTAGCTCCGCTGCCTGATTGTAATAATTTGGGTAGGGAGCATCAGCCGGAATAATGTACTCGCGAGCGATCGAGCAAGCATTAATCGGACATTTACGAGAGTTAATCCAGTCTTTACGCTCTCTCAATGCGTAGTTCCAAACCTTACGACAAATTACCAGAGTTCTTTCGATTTGAGAAATCTGCTTGTCTGTCGGCTTTAGTTTGTACTCGTAACTGAGATTTAGCATGATTCTTGACTAGCTCTACAAAATATTATATCATTTTGTAGATACTATGACAATAACGAAATCTCACTCTTGTCACTGGCATTGCCTTAGCCTCCGGTTAGCTTTCATGTCCGTCTTGAAAGGACGGGGTTCTCAGCATATTTTTTATAGCCTCAAGCTCTGATTGGGAGCTAGAAACTAAAGACTATACCATAATTGTTTAGATACATACCGCCGAGTAAATTTTATTAACAAAATTTTAGCAGCGCAGCAAGGGACTGAGCGATCGAGTTAGCGAAGACAATGACTTCGCGATGACAAGCTTAACACTGCTGAGAGATTTGTTGTCAGCAGGCCCGACAGTCGATCGGCTAGCGGAAGCACAAGTCCGCCCACGGGACAGACAGCGACCACATCCGATTGCAACTCTCTGGAACCAGTCAAATGTCAGCACTACCAAGAAAATCCACACCAATTTCCAGTCTAAAGGTTGGCACTCTTGGCAACCGAAACCGACGCAGTTTCGAGCAATTTTTTATGCTACCCCGAGATTATTGTACCATTAATCTCTAACCATGAACACAGATCGAAAGCTATCATAAAAGGTTGTTCAAATCGACTGCATGGGGACAAGCCCGAATCCGGGCATCCCAAAATCGCAGATTGTTTGAGGTTTTTCCCAAGTCTGTAGTCTGTAAAAGATGGAAACAAAAATTTACCAGAAAGAATTGGTTGAAAGCCCCAAGCCTGCTCGGGAGAAATTAAAATCAGACTATTCATTGCTCCAATCCTCGGACTTAAGGGTAGAGGTCGCTCTCAAACTGTCAACTGTCAACTGTCAACTGTCAACTGTTGAACGCATTACCTGAGGAGAGAGTGGCACCCAGCCACCGCCCCAAGCTCGGGGTTAGGAACTGTAACTTAATTTATGGACAAAGCTACCCATCCTTGACTATTTGGGTAGCTTTTTGAGCAAATTGTGGCGGCGCGAGACTATTTGCCCGTAGTTCAATTTGTTTTTGCCTCCGTGCCATTGGATGACAGATGTGG
>NZ_JAEQDD010000149.1:0-10553 GCF_020737885.1 Microcoleus sp. PH2017_34_RAT_O_A
CCTGTTCCACAAAGAGTTAATTTTATTGTGGGGTGGGCATCTTGCCCGCCCCCTTTCTTTCTTAGCAACAGGCAAGATGCCTGTTCCACAAAGAGTTAAATAGATTGCTGGTATTTTTCCAACAATTCTGGGATATAATCGTAGCCATCAACACCGATCGCCGGAATGATACTCGCTCGACTTTTCGCCAAAGACTGCTTAAAAGATTCAGCCCCCATTTGTCCGCGCAAAATTGTCAGCAAACCAGCCGATTGTCGCCATTCCATCGCCCCAATTTGCTCCAAAGTATACATCCCCAAACAGCCAGCAAAAATTGCTTGTTCTAGTTGATTCAGACTGTAATAAGCTTGAGCTAAATAAGCCAAATTGAGACCTTGGAGATATAAGTCGCCGGAAAATTGAGCCGCTTGCCAACCTTTGACCAAATACTCGATCGCACCGGCAGCATTTTCCAGAGCAATTTTAGCAATACCGAGGCTGCTGGAGCAAAAAGCTTGACTTTGGCGATCGCCCAATTTCTCCGACAGCAGCAAACCTTGCTCCAAATAACTAATAGCACTTTCGTAAACCTCCGGTTCCACCTCCTCCAACTGCCGCGCCTGGAACACCTCGCTGTAGCCCAAATTAGCCAGGGCGTTCGCCTCACCTTGCCGCTCTCCCGCCTGCCGTGCCATAATCAAAGCCCGCTGACTGTAATTAATCGCTTCCTGATAATTTTTTTGAGCCACATAATTGCGGCTAATGTGATTGAGATTGGCGACTTCACAGGCTTTATCTCCTTCCATCCGGGCAATTTCCAGGGATTGCTTGTGCAGTAAGATCGATCGCTCGTAGGCCCCAGCCGCCTGCATCGAATAACCCAAAAGCGTCAAAATTCGAGCCTTCGCTTGAGTACCTTCAACACGCCGCAGCGGTTCATCTAAATAATCCAAAGTATGCCGCAAAGCTTTACCATCAAACGAAGCAAAAATCCCGCCGTAAAGCGGAAAGTATTCCCGCTGAGAAAAAGTGCGTAAAATTTGCAAAGTTACTTGAAAACAAGCATTTGCCAACTGTTCGCCGCTCTTAGTAGAATTATTAAATCCACTAGCTAGCTGACTCCAAATTACAGAAAAAGTAATGTAAGTAGAAATCGAAGCTTTTGTGGACACTTTGGAATCGTAAACTTGCTTGTCGAACCATGTTACCAAAGCCCGTTGCAAACACTGCAAAATTATCGCCAATTCCAGCAACGTACCTAATTCTACATTAGACTGCTTGGCTGCAAATTCAACGATAGAATCACCCCTGGCAATAGTCTGTAAAAGAGCGTTAGCAAAGGCACTATTAACTTTTTTTGACCAAAAAGCCCAAGGCCCATTTTGTTCGGGACTGCCGGCGAATCCTAGCTGCTGTGGCTGATAAATCCAGCCGACGAGTTCCGGTTCCAAGCGCTGCCAAGATTCTAAACCTTTAGCAATCCCGGCTGTGATTTGCAGCAAATCTCGTTCGGTTTCGGGATTGGTAGTTTGCAGCATTTGTTGGTGCACAGATTTTGACAATTGCTGCAATTGATCGAGAGTCAGCGGATGTTCTTTATTGGGATCAATTATTTGCAATATTGCCAGGAGGCGGCCGTTAGATTCGGCGGCAAGGATTTGTTGGATGGAAGATGCGATTTCGCGATCGACGCGGTTATCCTTCTGCCAACGTTCCCATTCTCCTTGGATAGTTTTTAGCGCTCTGAGGCTGCGATTTGCCTTGGCTTGTTTGATTTCGTCCTTTTCATTTCTGAGCAGGTTATCGGTGGCATCGAGGCGTTCGCCAAAACAGCGTTCAAAGATTTCGCCCGTGCCGGTGCCAATGTCTTGCACCAACATTTGATATACTTGTTCTTTAGAGCGAATTTGACCTTTGAGGGTGATTTCGACAATTTTATCGATCAGTGCTAGGTAGCGATCGCGCAATGAAGTAGATTCTGGCATAAGTTATTTTTAGTTAATAAATTTTTATTGACACGGCGCGCCGTATTGCAGGCTGCTACTTAATTTTACAGATCATCTGGATTAATGCCCATGTCTCGGAGGCGATCGGCCAATCGATTTGCTCGCTGTCTTTCAGATTCAGCCCGCTGACTTTCAGATTCAGCGCGTTGTCTTTCTAATTCAGCCCGTTGTCTTTCAAATTCTTCTGGAGTCAGAACCCAATCGCCACTAGCATCGTACCAGCGCAGCCACAACCTCGAAAAACCTTGATAATTACCTTCCCACAAACCAATACCTAACTCCAATTCCGGTATCCAGAATCGCGAATCAGTTAAAACTTGTTCGCAGTAACGATTATCAATCAATTGAAATACTCTCAGTTGATTAGTGTAGCGACTAAAAACAAAGTAGTAAGGAATCTGCAAAATCTCTTCATAAACTCGCCACTTAGTAGGCGGTTTATTTCGGATTTCTGGTGTAATTCCCAAATCTTCATCTTCAGTTCCAGGTGACAGGAGTTCCACTACTACTAAAGGACTAATATTTTCTTGCCACATCACGTAGCTGAGGCGCAAATCCTCACCTCGATAAAATCTAGAAGCGCCCAAGACAACGAACCAATCGGGTCTTTTATACCAATTGAGATGATTGGAATCGTAGTATAGATTGAGGTCTGTCGCTATAAAGATTTGGTCTAGCGGATGGTTGCGGGGGCGGCAGGTTTGACGCAGCAGTTCGGGTTGATAGTCATGAAATTCGTCAGGCAAACCGGGCTCCTCCGGGTCTTCACTAGGTAGATCGTACATCGTAGGGAGCAGTTTTGTTTGGTAAGGCTGCGAATCCGGTACGTACATCGTCATAAAATTACCCGGGCGAGACGGCTTAAGGAGATTGAGGCGGTACGGTCATTAAGACATTATAGCGGTTTTCGATTTCTTGCGAGTGCCGCTAAGGGCGATCGCATCTTCCCAAACAAACCAAAAATTATTTACGTGTAACTCTTGCTGGGAATTTGAATATATGAATCCGGCATTTCATTCTGCTGGTGAATAGCAAAGAAACGGCGCTCAATTTCTTTGAGAACTGCTGCATCATAATAAATCATGCCACAATTCAGACAAATCTCAACAGGCGTGTTAGGAACTAGCAAGTATTTACCTTGATGGCTGTAAAGGTAATTGATTCTACGTTCCTCATAGCGGTTGCTACCGCAGGTATTGCATCGGATTTCTCGCATGAGTTTATATTTTTATTTGCCAACTTCCACCAGCAGAGGTTCGATGTGCTCGTGACTAACCAGTCGGTGAGCATAAACTAGACAAGCCTGAATATCTTCTCTTTCTAACCAGGAATAGCCTTCGAGAATCGTTTCAGGAGTGTCGCCAGCAGCTAACATTCCTAGAATGTGCTCAACTGCCAGACGGCGACCCCGAATAATCGGTTTTCCGTTAAATATTTGGGAATTTACTGTGATGTGTTCTAAGAGTTTTTGAGCATCCATAATTTGAGGCATAATTAGATATCTTATATTCTATCATTTGTTTATGAGTTCCGAACCCCTTACCCTCTCAAAAACTAATCCGGTTTTAGTCGCCCAAGGATTAACTCGGTGCTTCGGCGGTTTAGTTGCTGTGAACGACGTATCTTTCACAGTTCAAAAAGACGAGATTTTTGGATTGATTGGCCCTAACGGGGCTGGCAAGACGACTCTGTTTAATGTAATGACTGGACTGATACCGGCCTCTAGTGGCAATCTGATTTATCAAAACGAAAATATTTCTAAATTGCGGCCTTATCAAATTGCGAATAAAGGTATTGCGCGCACTTTTCAAAATATTAGATTGTTTGGAGAACTTTCTGTATTGGAGAATGTGGCGATCGCCCGACACATCCACAGCCGATCGCAAAATCCGGTATTATCGCTACTATCGGGGATTTTCGGCTTACCAGAATCTAACGCTATGGAGCGCAAAACCCAGCGGAAAGCCCTGGAATTGTTGGATTTGGTCGGTTTGGGCGATCGCGCGCAGGAACAAGCCAAAAACCTGCCCTACGGCGATCAGAGGCGTTTGGAAATCGCCCGCGCCTTAGCCCTGGAACCGCAAATCTTACTGCTAGATGAACCAGCGGCGGGGATGAATCCGACGGAAAAGCACAAGTTAAGTGATTTCATCCGGGAAGTGCGGGAACAATTCAATTTGACTGTAATATTGATCGAGCATCACGTACCGCTGGTGATGGGATTGTGCGATCGCATTGCTGTGTTGCATTTCGGTCAGTTAATTGCCTTGGGAGAACCTGCTATTGTGAGGAATGATCCGGCTGTAATTGAGGCTTATTTGGGAGATGAAAAATAGATTGTTCCTTGGGTGGGGGCGGGTTTATGAGATTATCGATTTCAGTCGATTATGGTTGGCGAGCCCGCCCCTAAAGGTATCATGTAAATTAAAATTAATATTAATGGCTGCAATCAATAGGTTTTTACCCAAATCTTGTACGGGCGGGTTAACCAATAATAACTGCCTAAAACTAACAATCTCATAAACCCGCCCGCCCCAACGACAAATATCAAAATCAGATTCACAATAAATGCACGAAACCCCACCAGAAACAACCCAAAATATCCTGTTAGAACTGAAAAACCTCTGTGTAAATTACGGAGGAATTCAAGCCCTGCAAAATATCAATTTAACCATAAATGCGGGCGAAGTTGTCAGTCTCATCGGTGCTAACGGTGCGGGGAAAAGTACGACATTGAGAGCAATTTCTAAAATAGTTAATTTGCGGGAAGGACAAATCATCTACAGCGGGCGCGATATTAGTCGCCGCCAAGCTCACGAAGTGGTAAAATTGGGAATCGCCCACAGTCCAGAAGGGCGAAGGGTTTTGGCGCAGCAGACGGTGTTAACTAACTTGGAATTAGGGGCTTATGTGCGATCGGACTTCGCAGCCATCAAAACCGATTTAAGCCGCCAATTCGAGATATTTCCGCGCTTAGCAGAAAGGCGCACTCAACTGGCAGGAACCCTTAGCGGCGGGGAACAGCAAATGCTGGCGATCGCCCGCGCGCTCATGAGCCGCCCGAAACTGCTATTATTGGACGAACCCAGTTTAGGCTTAGCACCTGCGATCGTCAAAGAAATTTTCGGAATCATTCAAAACCTACGCTCTACGGGCGTTACAATCTTGTTAGTGGAACAAAACGCCAATTTAGCACTCCAAATTGCCGATCGGGCTTACGTACTAGAAGCTGGTAACATTACCATCACAGGCATAGCATCAGATTTACTCAACAACGAACAAGTAAAGAAAGCATACTTAGGTTAATTCCGACATTTTTGGGTTCGTAGTGAGGACTTCAGTCCTCTTCATGAATCCCAAAAATCAGAGGACTCAAGTCCTCACTACAAACTTAACTACAAACTTATTATAGAGGATAAATTAATGCACAAAATAGCAGCTACGCCCGGAGGTTGGAACCCTCAAGCAGAAGGAGTAATTTTTATACAGCAAACCCCAGCACCAATCGTATTTATTAGTGCTGCTGACACTGACATTCAAACACTCGCGGCCGCCGCATCCAAAATGCCACCCGAATTCCCGAAAGTGCGGGCCGTAAATCTGCTTCAGTTGCAGCAACAATTAACCATTGACACCTACGCCGAGGAAATTTTAGAACGCGCAGAGGTAATAATTTTAAGGCTGTTAGGCGGGCGTTCTTATTGGTCTTACGGATTAGAAGTTCTGCGGGAAACGGTGCAGAAAACTAATGCGGTATTGATTGTGATGCCCGGTGAAGATAGTCCAGATCCGGATTTAATTAGTCATTCTAATGTATCGCTGTCCGCAGTCAATCAACTGTGGCGCTATTTCACAGAAGGCGGAGTCCAGAATTTTGTTAATGCACTCAAGTTTACGGCTGACACTTGTTTGAAAACTGCTTATAATCCGCCTCTTCCTCAAACAGTTTCTCGGGTGGGAATTTATGATTGGGGAGGAAATACAACGGCTGGTTTGGGAATTTTACTACCAGATTCCGATCCCCCTAAATCCCCCTTAAGAAGGGGGACTTTGAACCCAGATTCCGATCCCCCTAAATCGCCCTTAAAAACCGAAACTTTGACCACTTCTTGCCCCCCCCTTCTTAAGGGGGGCTGGGGGGGATCTCCGGGTTTACCAACCCTTGCTAAAGTCGGGATTTTATTTTATCGCGCTCATTATTTATCGGGAAATCTAGCACCTATTGATGCACTTTGTCAAGCATTATATGACCGAAATTTAGTACCAGTTCCCGTCTTTGTGTCTTCGCTGCGAGAACCGGATTTGCAAGTGGAATTGGTGGAACATTTTAAACCCAAAGATTCCGAACCAATTCAATTACTCATTAATACAACAAGTTTTGCAGTCTCGGGTTTCAACAATCTCGAACCGGAACAAAATAGCTTTAAATCCTTAGATGTTCCTATCTTGCAAGCAATCTTCAGCGGCGGCGGTTTGGAACAGTGGGAAACTGAATTACAAGGACTTTCGCCGCGAGATGTGGCGATGAATGTGGCATTGCCAGAAGTAGATGGGAAAATTATTACTCGGGCTGTTTCTTTTAAAGCTGTACAAACTTGGAACAGTGAATTAGAAACAGATGTGGTAGGATATGTCGCAGCGGACGATCGCATTTCATTCGTAGCAGACTTAACGGCGAATTGGGTGAAGATGAAGCAAACCCCCGCCGCCAACAGACGCATCGCCATAATTCTCGCAAATTATCCCACCCGCAACGCCCGCTTAGCTAACGGCGTTGGCTTGGATACGCCCGCTAGCTGTGTGGAAATCCTCAAGGCTATGCAGGAAGTCGGTTATCAAGTAGATAATATTCCCAGCAGCGGGAACGAGTTAATTGAAATGCTGATATCTGGCGTAACAAATGACCCGGAAGGACGGGAATTGCGCCCTGTAAATCAATATTTGGATTTGGCGGAATATCAAGAATATTTTGCAACTTTGCCGCAGCAAGTACAGGATGGAATTTGTAATAGATGGGGGTTAGCGACTGGGGAAAGAAGGACTGAAGTCCTTACTACGAACCTGGAAGGAAGGACTGAAGTCCTTACTACGAACCTGGATACGAATCTGTTTCCGATTCCGGGGATTCAATTCGGAAATGTGTTTGTCGGGATTCAACCGTCGCGGGGATACGAAATCGATCCGGCGTTAAATTATCACGCGCCGGATTTGGAACCAACTCACAATTATCTTGCTTACTATTATTGGCTGCGCGAAAAGTTGGGAATTGATGCGATTATTCATGCGGGAAAACACGGGAATTTAGAATGGCTTCCCGGTAAAAGTGTGGCATTGTCTAATAAATGTTATCCCGAAATCGCATTAGGCGCGCTGCCGAATTTCTATCCGTTTATTGTCAACGATCCGGGGGAGGGTTCCCAGGCAAAAAGACGATCGCAAGCCGTGATTATCGACCACCTCACCCCGCCGATGACTCGCGCCGAACTTTACGGGCCTTTGCAGCAGTTGGAAGCCTTAATCGACGAATATTGCGAAGCCCAAAGCTTAGATCCGTCGAGATTACCGATGATTCGCGATCGCATTGTAGCCCTTACCAACCAGGAAAATCTAGATAAAGACCTAGGTATCCAACTCAATAAATCCGAATTTACCGAGTTTATCACCCGCACCGACGGTTATCTTTGCGAACTCAAAGAGTCCCAAATCCGCGACGGATTGCATATTTTTGGTCAATGTCCCCAAGGTAGACAGTTGCGAGATTTGATAATTGCGATCGCCCGCCATCCTAGCACAAATCGTTCCGGCTTAACCCGCGCCCTCGCCAAAGACTTAAACCTAGACTTCGATCCCTTAACCACCGCAGGCGATTTAACCGCAGAATTAGAAGCAAAAGCTGCTGAATTAGTAGATGATTTAATCAAAAACATCCGCGTCGATCCGCGTTCATCTGCGGTTAAAATAGGAGAAGCAACCCAACAAGAATTAGATTGGATTTCCAACTATCTTTTACCTTCACTCCTCCAAACAAACCAAGAAATTACTAACCTGTTGCGCGGACTAGATGGGCGACACATCCCCAGCGGTGCATCCGGCGCACCCACCCGTGGGAGACCAGATGTATTACCCACAGGCCGCAATTTTTACTCCGTAGATATCCGCGCTATTCCCACAGAAACTGCTTGGAGAGTTGGCAGAGTTGCAGCCGAAACTTTAATCGAAAGATACACTCAAGAAAATGGTGAATATCCCAAAACTTTGGGTTTGTCTGTGTGGGGAACATCGACTATGCGGACAGGTGGAGACGACATCGCCGAAGCCTTAGCATTAATCGGAGTTCAACCAATTTGGGATGGGCCTTCGCGCCGGGTTGTAGATTTTGAAATCTTGCCTGTTGCTGTTTTGGGGCGGCCGCGCGTTGATGTTACTTTGCGGATTTCTGGCTTTTTCCGCGATGCTTTTTTTAATTTAATTGATTTGTTTGACTCGGCTGTCAAAGCTGTGGCGGATTTAGATGAACCTGCGGAAGACAATCCTTTAGCAGCACAAGTTAAACAAGAGATTTTGGATTTGGAATCGGCTGGTTTGAGTCGGGAAGATGCGAAAGTGCGATCGCAATTTCGAGTCTTTGGTTCAAAACCGGGGGCTTATGGTGCGGGGCTTCAGGGAATAATTGAAGCTCAAAACTGGACAGACGATGGCGATTTAGCAACAGCTTACATTAATTGGAGCAGTTACGCCTATACTTCCTCTAGTTCCTCAAATTTGCCTGGAGATGCAGCCGGAGTTCAACAAAGTGAATGGGGATGTTCGGCACCGGAAGCCTTTACACAGCGCCTCAGTCAAATGCAAATAGTTCTCCAAAATCAAGACAACCGCGAACACGATATCCTCGACTCCGACGATTATTATCAATTCCAAGGCGGAATGACTGCGGCAATTCGCAATTTGCAAGGGAAAAATCCTGAAACTTATTTCGGAGATAACTCGATTCCCGAAAATCCAAAAGTGCGACAACTCAAAGAAGAAATTGCGCGGGTTTATCGCAGCAGGGCGGTAAATCCGAAATGGATTGAAGGGGCGATGCGTCACGGTTATAAAGGTGCTTTTGAAATTGCCGCAACGGTGGATTTTTTGTTTGCTTACGATGCTACGGCGAATTGTGTTGAAGATTTTATGTATGAAGGAATTGCACAGGCTTACATTTTTGATGAAAAAGTTCAGGTATTTATTCAGGAAAATAATCCTTGGGCGCTGCGAGATATGGCGGAAAGATTGTTAGAAGCTCGCCAACGGGGGTTGTGGGAGAGTGCCAGTCAGGATATCCTTGATAAATTGCGATCGATCGCCCTGGAAGCCGAAGCAGTCATCGAATCCCACACAGAAATACGCAATTAACATCACCAGCCCACTTGCGGTAATATTTACTAATGTTTCGCGAACGGTGAAAGCTGTATGATTCGCCGCTACATAGCTACTCTGGGTACTAACATCTTAAAACGTACCTGCACCGCGATCGCTGCGATCGCCCTAACAACAGTCGGATGTTCGCCACCCAAGCCACCCAACACCGCAGCGACATCAAGCCCGATCGCATCATCCTCCGTCCTAACGCAGCCACCAACCTCTGTGTTAGCCAAAAACCCCAATAAACGCCAAAAATCCATCAGCGTTCCTTCCTGCGCCCAAAACGACCCATTTGGAGATTCAGTTAACTTTGCCACCAAGGCCGCCAATTTGGCCCAATCCGCCAATTCAAAACAAGAGTGGGACGAAGTAGCAGCCCAATGGGTGCAAGCGGTAGCCTGGATGCAAGCGGTTCCCCCCGGTAGTCCCAGGCGGGCGTTTGCTGAAAAAAAAGTCACCGAGTACATGAAAAATCTGGTTTATGCCCAACAGCAAGCGGGCGCAAGTCGATCGCAAGCCAGTACAGTCAGCTTCAGCAGCGATTTACTCGACGAACAGCTAGAACTATACCTATCCTACGTTGCAGCCGTCGGGCCGCCAGATGTTTTGATCGTCGGTAGTTCCCGGGCGTTGCAGGGCGTCGATCCCAAACAGCTAAAACAATCTTTGGCTGCTAACGGGAGTCCGGGTTTAAAGGTATTTAACTTTGCAGTCAACGGCGCAACTGCCCAAGTTGTTGACTTTCAACTGCGACGGCTGTTGAAGCCCGATTATTTACCTCAAATGATTGTCTGGGCGGACGGTGTGCGCGCATTTAACAGCGGCCGGGACGATCGCACTTTTAATTCGATCGTGGATTCTGAAGGCAGCCAGCTTTTAGCAGCAGGCGTTCGCCCCAAACTCCCGTCTGGTGAACCTAACGCAATGCCCCAGTGTTACAGATTCCCGCAGTCTTGTAACACCGATGGCGACGGGATTTTCCGCCGATCCCAGGCATCGGTCGATCGGGCTTTTAGCGGCGGGCAAGATGCCCACCCCACAGTCAAATTCCTCACAAGTGGAACGGGCATCTTGCCTGTTGCTGACTGGGGCGGGCAAGATGCCCACCCCACAGTCAAATTACTCAACAGTGGAACAGGCATCTTGCCTGTTGCTGACTGGGGC
>NZ_JAEQDD010000149.1:10657-12676 GCF_020737885.1 Microcoleus sp. PH2017_34_RAT_O_A
TGCTGACTGGGGCGGGCAAGATGCCCACCCCACAGTCAAATTACTCAACAGTGGAACAGGCATCTTGCCTGTTGCTGACTGGGGCGGGCAAGATGCCCAACCCCTACTCCCCACAGTCAAATTACTCAACAGTGGAACAGGCATCTTGCCTGTTGCCCAGAATGCAGTATCACAAACAAAAATAGCAATTAGACAAGTCAGCGAATTGGCAGATGCGATCGACTCTAACGGATTCATGCCTATATCAGGAAGTTACAATCCCAACACATATTATCGACAACGCGCTTACGTTTCAGGCAAGTACGATCGCGACTACGAAGACTTCAACCTCAGCGGCAAACAAGCAACAGCCTTTAATTCAGTCGTAGCATTTACCAAAACTCGGAAAATCCCCCTAATTTTCGTCAATTTGCCCCTCACCGACGACTACCTAGATCCAACTCGTCGGTGGGCAGAACAGCAGTTTAGACAACGAATGCAGCAACTCTCGCGACAAAAAGGATTCGCCTTCCGCGACTTGTCCCAGCGGTGGCCAAATCGCAACGACTATTTCTTAGATCCCAGCCACCTCAACCGTTTTGGGGCGATCGCAGTTTCTCGCATCCTCGCCTCCGATACCAGCATTATTTGGCCGCAGCCCAAATCCCGAAGTATTGATGGGTAATCAATACCATTTTCGATGGGCGATTTTCGATTAAACAATGGGGAATTCTCGTTCCCCGGCGCTGCCGAGGAACGCAGATGCTTTGGCTATGCCTCGCAATTTTCAAGAATAGTTTAATATCTAAAATGATGTCCGAAATCAATTTGTGCGATCGAACATTTTGAGATTTTTTAGTTCAGTCTAAAATCCCAAACCCCAAATCCCAAATCCCAAATTAATTGTGCAACTAAAACAAGTAATTATCGCCCACAAAGCCCGAGACACCCTCAGCCAGCGGTGGGCAGAACAATGTGCCCGCCAGTTAGAAAGTCGCGGATGTCAAGTTTTAATGGGCCCCAGCGGCCCGAAAGATAACCCGTATCCGGTGTTTTTAGCTTCTAGTAACAGCCCGATCGATCTAGCCGTAGTTCTCGGCGGCGACGGTACCGCCCTGGCTGCTGCGCGGAATTTGGCTGCTGACGGCATCCCGATTTTAGCTGCGAATGTAGGCGGACATCTGGGTTTTTTAACCGAGTCTTTTGAGGATTTCCAAAATACTGAGGAGATTTGGGACAGACTAGCCGAAGATAGGTATGCCGTGCAGAAGCGGATGATGTTGCAGGCGGCGGTTTTTGAGGGAAACAGAACTAATCTTGAACCGGAAAGCGATCGATTTTTGGCACTTAATGAAATGTGTGTCAAACCTGCTTCTGCCGATCGAATGCCGAGCTGTATTCTAGAAATGGAAGTTGACGGCGAAGTAGTCGATCAATATCAAGGCGACGGTTTAATTGTGGCAACCCCTACCGGTTCGACTTGCTACACCGCATCTGCCAACGGGCCGATTATCCACTCGGGAATGGATGCGATCGCAGTTACTCCGATTTGCCCTTTAAGTTTATCCAGCCGGGCTGTAGTTTTGCCGCCCGGTTCCGTCGTCAGCATTTGGCCCTTAGCAGATTACGAACTCAGTACAAAACTCTGGATGGACGGCATTTTAGCTACAGCAATTTGGCCCGGACAGCGCGTAGATGTGCGGATGGCAGACTGCGAAGCCAAATTTATCATTTTGCGGGAAAACTATTCTTATTACGGCACATTGAGGGAAAAACTTCAGTGGGCCGGAGCCCGAATTCGGTACACCAACAATCACCGCAATTAATCCACATCATCAACCGTTCAATTAGGTACGTAGTTGCGCTTCAGCGCTCTTTTGCAAAATCTAGAAAAGAGCGCTTTAATTAGGTACGTAGTTGCGCTTAAGCGCTCTTTTGCAAAATCTCTAAAAGAGCGCTTCAATTAGGTACGTAGTTGCGCTTAAGCGCTCTTTTCCACAATCTCCGAAAGAGCGCTCAAGCGCAACTACGTACCTTAAG
>NZ_JAEQDD010000016.1:0-71221 GCF_020737885.1 Microcoleus sp. PH2017_34_RAT_O_A
CTTGGGGAAAAATTAGCCCTGTGCGTCACAAATACTGCAAAACTGTTCACCGCAATGATGGTTATATGTATGGGTTTTCCACTCTTGTCCGCTAAATCGGCGATTAGAGGCGTACCGATCGATCTTTCCCCAAGTTTCATCATCCCAGAAACCCGGTATCTTCAAAAATACCGGGTTTCTTTTCGCGGAATAGGCAGGAGAACCGAATTTGAGTAAGATGCGTTGAGAATGCTTTAGTTTTATGTTTATGCGAATTTCGATTATTGCTTTTTTGAGTTTGGCGGCGGTGGCTGCTGGGGAATTGGCGGCGCGGGCGATCGATCTGACTGTCGTACCGAGTGAGGTGGAGGTTAGAGAAGGAAGCGCAGAGGCGCAGAGGGAGGAGGATGAGGTAATTGGTGATAACTTAACGTCAAACCCACCGTCTCTCTTGTTTGTAGCCGAGTCTCGATCCCCCCTAACCCCCCTTAATCAGGGGGGGACAAGAGATATTCTCAAAGTCCCCCTTAATCAGGGGGGGACAAGAGATATTCTCAAAGTCCCCCTTAATCAGGGGGGGACAAGAGATATTCTCAAAGTCCCCCTTATTAAGGGGGATTTAGGGGGATCTAGACTCGACTACAAGCGACATTTATTATCGGTTTCAGTCTTAAGTTCTCATCAATCGGATGAGGTGAGTGCAATTGTGCGGGATTTGCCAACATCTGATGAGATTGCTGTTGCTCCTGAAGTTCGATCGCCCTCAGCCCAGGACGATCGCCATAAAGATTTTACATCTCTGTTACCAACTGCGGGGACGATCGCCACCAAAGCCGAAATCCCGGAAGCAGTCAACGGCAACGCGCAACAGCTAGGCGGTACTCTACCAATCAGTCAAGGGAGAAATGTTGAGGGCGTTTACGTTGCAGAGGTGAAAATTCGCTTTGTTAATTCCCGAGGCGAAGCTGTTGATAAAAAAGGGAATCCGATTAAGGGGAGAATTTCGGAAGATTTTATCCGAAGCGAACTCAAACTTAAGGCGGGGGATAATTACAGCCAGCAAGTTGTACAACTCGATTTACAACAGTTGCAACAGTTGGGATTGTTTGACAAGGTGACGGTTTCTACTGAAGAAGTTGGGACGGATATTAATGTAATTTACAATGTCGAAGAGCGATCGGCTCGTTCTGTTGGGGCGAGTGTCACTTTGAGTGATGATGTTGGTGTGGCTGTTCCTCTTTCCTATGTCGATCGTACATTCGGCACAAACGGCCAGCGGTTGTCGGTGGAAATTCAGCCCAGCCTCCGAGGTGTGGAGTACGATGTGCGGTTTGTCAGCCCTTACGTTGCGGCAGATGACCGTTTGGGATACAGTGTGAGAGCTTTTGGCGATCGCAGAATCTCGGAAATTTTCAACAAGGATATTAATTTGCCCAATGGCGATCGAGTTCGAGAAATTCGGATGGGCGGAAATCTCGCTGTTACGCGGCCTTTGGGCGATTGGCGGGGAACTTTGGGACTGAATTATACCAATATCAGCACGCGCGATCGCAATTTAAATCTTGCCCGCCGGGACGTACTCGGCAATCCTCTCACATTCAGCGGTGCGGGCGTTGACGAATTGTATACTGTTTCTTTTGGCGCTACGCTCGATCGGCGAAACAATCCATTCAACCCAACCAGCGGCTCGATTCTCAGCCTCAGTACAGAACAGTCGATACCTCTCGGACGCGGCAACATTGTGAGCAACCGACTGCTAGCAAATTATATACAATATGTACCAGTAACTTTGCTGGGCATCAGCGAGTCGGAAGCTTTGCCAGAAATGTTGGCTTTTAATCTGCAAGGGGGAACGGTAATTGGAGATTTGCCACCGACGGAAGCGTTTCGCCTGGGCGGCCGCAATTCTGTGCGGGGCTACGACGGCGGGGAAATTGGCAGCGGGCGGAGTTATTTTTTGGCTTCCGGCGAGTATCGGTTTCCGGTTGGTAGGGATGTGGGTGGCGTGATATTTGTTGATTTTGCGTCGGATTTGGGAACGGGTGACAGCGTGTTGGGAAAACCGGCGGTAGTCAGGGATAAACCGGGGACTGGGGCTGGTGTTGGTTTGGGTGTGAGAGTGCGATCGTCCTTGGGATTAATTCGCTTGGATATGGGTGTCAGCGATGACGGGGAAATCAAATTTGTACTCGGTACAAAACAGCGATTTTAAATAGTTGACAGTTGTCAGTTGACAGTTGTCAGTTGGCAGTTGGCAGTTGACAGTTGGCAGTTGGCAGTTGACAGTTGACAACTGAAATTTGTCATATCAAATCCGGTAGCATCGGAATAATATATTTGAATTATATAGTGCGAGCGTCTCGCTCGCGAACCAATCGTTCGCTATGGACGCTCGCACTATATAATTCCGATGCACCCGGAAACGATAGGGAGCATCTCATTTTGGTAAAAAGCATTTTTTCTTTGAGTGCGAGCGTCCCCGCTCGCACTACGGATGCAAAACTGAGATGCTCCCAAACGATATCAGTTGACGATATCTGCTCATTGACACTCTCGGGAGCATCTCATTTTTGCAAAAAACATTTCTTTCTACAGTGCTGTCCCCGCTCGCTTGGTTCTATAAGCAAGCGAGCGGGGACAGCACTATTTTAAAAGCAAAACTGAGAAGCGACCAAAATTAAAGACACAACAATGTTGTGTCCCTACGGTGTTTTAGGCAATTGAGAATTGCTATATTTAGGCTCGTAACTGCTTAACGCTTTGGTTTCTTGATATCCATCAGTTTCGGTTTCACCGCCGGAGTGCGCGGGTAAAACTTAAACTTATTGAGCGCCGCACTTGCCGATTTGGCCACACCGCTATCTGTATCTCGCAAAGCTCTTTGCAAGAGCGGAATCACTTTTTCAGACTTAATCATTGCTAGTGCTTCCACAGCAGCTTCGCGCACTTCCGGGTTGAAATCTTGAGCTAATTTACCCAAGGTTTCTATGGCTCGCTGACCGTCGGTTCTCAAAGCATTAGCCGCACCCATTTTACCTAAAGCAGACGCTGCAAATTTGCGAGTTTCTGTGTCCTGACTTTGAACGCATCCCATCAACTGCGCCACCGATGAGTAGTTTGGTGTTTGTCTGGGAGATTCAAGCGTTTGTCTGATTTCGAGTTGTTCTAAATCAATTGATTGTGGTTCGGAAAATTCTGTGTAATTTAACTCTTGTTCAACTTCAGGTTGATTGAACTCAGGTTGATTGAACTCAGGTTGATTGAACTCACTTGATGGTTCTTCTTGCCAAACTTCTTGTTGTGGTAAATCCGATGTAAATTCTGTTGGATTTAACTGACTGAACTGTTGCTCCGGGATTTCTTGTTGTTGTACATTACTCTCGTATTGCTCTTGCAAAGACCTGATAGTAGCTTGCATCTGAGCTTCGCGAGCTTGAAACTGCTCGTGAGCGGCTTGCAACTGACTTTCGTATTGCTGTTGCAAAGCCTCCGTCGTTGATTGTATGTCAACTTCGCTGTTCCCATATTGCGAGGCAGCTTGTCTCAATTGAATTTCGTGTTGTTTTTGCAGGTTTTGAAAATGTTCATCCATCTGAGCTTGATAACTGTCATGCAATTCGTCAGAAAGTGTGAGTATATGACGTTCGTGTTCGGCTTGCAAAGATTGTATATTTTCCTGAAGCCTAGCATTGTGAGCGGCCTCTAATTCCTGGGTGAATTGTCGCATCTGCTGCTCGTGGGCGCCTGCAACTTGTTGGAGCCGATCGCGTTCTGCTAAAACTTGTTGGAGTCGATTTTCGTATTGAGTCGCAACTTGTTGAATCTGATTTTCGTATTGAGTTGTAACTTGTCTGAGTAAATTTTCGTGTTCAACAGTAGCGCTTCTAAACCGATCTTCTCCTTCTCGGTGTGGAGATTCGGTAGTTTGTTGCATTCGAGATATCTGAGCTAGTTCTATATCCTGAGCTATTCTGCGAGTTTGCAGCAAGTGTTCTTGCTTTTGCTTGTGCAACCGCTTTTCCACTAACCAGTAAGCCGCTGCTATCCCCGCCAAAAAACCTACGATCGCTCCTATGATTTCCACAACTGAGCTCCTCCGGACAATATAGTGATGCTGGACTTTTTACAATTTAACCATACAGCCGGGAAGTCCCGCGCTCTACCTGTACAATCCGTGAGCGTCGGGCTCAAAGGCGAGCGAGTTGACGATTACAGCCGAGCCGCACAACGCGCAGCGTTTGAGGTTTGAGGCTTGATGAGAAAACGAGCCAACTTATTGACAACCGCAAAATCCTTGTGTTAATTTTTTACCAGAAATGCCGATAGCCGATAAATGCCGAAAGCTTACAAGTTCCGAATCTACCCAGCGCCCACCAGCAACAGTATTTTGCTGGTGATGAGAGGTTGTTGTCGATGGTTTTGGAACTATAGTTTGAATAAGAGCCAAGTAACCTATAAGGAAACTGGTAAGGGATTGAGCAGATTGGCTATTCAAGGTATGCTACCAGCGCTCAAGAAGGAATACCCTTGGTTGAAAGATGGGGCATACTCACAAAGCTTGCAAGTAGTAGCACTGAATCTATCAACTGCTTACAAAAACTTCTTTGAGAAACGTGGTGGGTTTCCTAGCTTCAAATCCAAGCACAACAGGCAATCTGTCAGCTATCCCCAGAATGTGAAAATTCTGGAGAGCACTATAAAATTTCCGATTATTGGTGAAGTCAAAGCCAAGATTCATCGCCAGTATGATGGCACGATCAAAACTGTAACGGTATCCCAAAATCGAGATGGTTCGTATTTTGCATCGGTACTTGTTGATGATAAAATTGGCACTCCAGATGCTAATATCGAAGGAAAAGCAATTGGCTTAGATGTTGGGCTAACTGATTTCTTGGTCACGTCTGACGGCTCTAAGTACAAGCATCCTAGAGCAACCGCTAAACATCGTAAAAATCTGAAGCGCAAGCAACAGAAGCTAAACCGAAAAGTCAAAGGCAGTAACCGACGGAATAAAGCCCGGAAGTTAGTAGCCAAGGTGAATTCTAAAATCAAAAGAGTGCGTGAGGATTTTCTGCACAAGCTATCCCGCAAGATAGTCAACGAAAACCAAGTAATTGTAGTAGAAGATCTAAATATCAAAGGAATGGTAAGAAACCATTGCCTAGCCAAAGCTATCTATGATGCTGGCTGGGGAATGTTTGGAACAATGCTTAAGTATAAAGCCGAGGCAGAAGGCAAGGTCTATTTAGAGATTGACCGATTCTTTCCTAGCTCCAAAACTTGTAACCATTGCTTGTTCAAAGTTTCTAAAATGAATTTGAAAATACGCCAATGGAAATGTCCTAAGTGTGATTCTGTGAATGATAGAGATATCAACGCAGCGCTAAACATTAGAGACGAAGGCTTGCGGTTTTTGGCGTTGGGAATCAGCGCTACTGCCAGTGGACGCAATGTAAGTCAACCCGGAAGAATCTCGGTTCTTTCGGATGCTGTTGCGGTGGAAGCTGGAAGCCCACTCTCTACCGCAAGGTGAGAGTTGGGTAATTCACCCATATAGCCTCTTGTAACCGCCCAAGAGCAGCAGCCAGACTGTCACTCCCAGCCAGTGAATCACCACCGCAGGCCAGATGGAACCGATGAGCAGGTATGCGATGGAGCACGCTACTCCCAAAACAGCGGCGAGTAGCAAAAACACGGGATTCTTGACATACCTCCTCGTCCTGAAGGAGCGAGGATTCCTTGACGCTTCACAGCAATGTGCTACCGAAGTAGTCTTACCCTCGCTCTGCGTCCGTTTAGAGTCTCCCAATGCCCTGTGGCGACTATGTTTCATTGTACTCAAGCCTAAAGCTTATTGTCTTCAGGGATGTAGTTAAACATTGCCCCTCGGAACTGTCTAGGTACGCTCTCATCGTAGCTATTTCAACGTGTCTTGAGCCTGTAGACTTCTCTATTTTAGCACAAAGCCGTCCTAAAAGGACGGGGTTTTAAACCCATTTTTCTGATAAAGGTCGATCGACCGATCGGATAAAAAGTCAGTGCGTTGAGCGGGTGGTAAACTACAAACAACACCAAACTGGAGCATCCCCAAAACCACAGCATTAGCCCAGAAGGGTTCTCAAAAGCGTGCGGGAGCATTAACACGCGGAAAAAAACTTCCTCAGTCAGCCCCGGAGTTAACAAACAGCCCGCGAGCACTCCCGCAATTATCGGCCCGGAGGTTTGCACGTCTACTTTCAGAAATCCCGACCAAAAACCGATGGGAAGTGCGATCGCGCTATAAACTAGCACCAGCAGAGCTACAACCAGCCAATCGGTGAAATCGGGAATAGTTGAAAAAGCGTGGGTGAGGCGGCGTGCTAGCAAGTCGAAGGGAAGAAGCGAGAATAAAGAGAGAAAAGGAAGCATCTCAGTTTTTGCTTTTATAGTGCGAGCGTCCCCGCTCGCTTGGTTCTATCAACAAGCGAGCGGGGACAGCACTCAAACACAAAAAATGCTTTTTACAACAATGAGATACTACCGTTTATTTTAAAGCTTTTAATCGATCGAATAACTGAGCAACTTTGGTCAAATCTTTATCTCCCGGCGCTATTTCTACGCCGCTCGAAAGGTCAACACCGCTGAAGTTATTGCCGATCGCGCGATCGATCGCATTTAAAATATTATCCGGTGTTAAGCCGCCCGCCAGCAGCCAAGGACAAGCTGGTTTAAACTCTGCTAACATCATCCAATCTATAGTTTTGCCAGTACCGCCAAGTTGAGCCGGATGGTAAGCATCCAACAGTAAAGTATCGACACGCAGGGCGTAAATTGCAGCGGTGGCTAACGTTTCATGACTCTTAACTCTCAAAGCTTTGATAATTTCAATTCCCGGCAAAAACTCGCGCAGCCGATCGCAATATTCCGCTGTTTCATCTCCGTGCAGTTGCACCCCACTTAAATTTGACTCTGCCGTTACTTGACAGATATTTTCTATTGTGGTATTTGCAAACACGCCAATGCGATCGACATTTTTCGGCAACTGTTCGACAATCAGGCGAATGGTTTCGGGGCTGACATAGCGCGGGGAAGCGGGTACGCAGATAAACCCCAAAGCTTGGGCTCCCAAACGGGCGATCGCCATTCCCTGGTCTAATTTAGTGATTCCGCAAATTTTTACCCGCACTCTTTTTCCTCTGTGCTGAATTTGTATCAAAATATAAACGAATTGTTAACTATTAAAACAAATCTTAGTTTAATGCAAAATACTTTTTATAATTTTCTAAATCAATTAATCTGTGAAATCCGGAGCATATAAACATGATTAACTCATCTTTGCTGTTAGCCGTACCATCTGCCACTGCCTTAACGGTGGAGTGGACACCAATGGTAGGACTGACAATGATTATATGCAACTTGCTGGCGATCGCGATCGGCTACTACGGCATCAACAAACAAAACCGAGGCAAGGGCCCAGCTTTACCCGTTGCAGTCCCTGGAATGTTCAAAGGCTTCGGCATCCCAGAATTGCTGGCCACAACCAGCTTGGGCCACTTGCTCGGGGCAGGAGTAATCTTGGGCTTGGGTAACGCCGGAGTGCTTTAAAAATCACGGTTTGGGAAAGGCAAGGGTTTGAAAAGATATAATAGAAATTCATTCTTCCTCTCCTTTCCCAGGAAACTTTCATGCAGACAGGTTGGCGAATCGGCTCTTTATTTGGCATCCCGCTACTCATAGATTATTCGTGGTTTATAATTTTAGCCCTAGCAACCCGCGAATACGCCAGCAGTTACCGATTGTGGGGATCTGCGCTCTCCTGGAGTGCCGGGTTCGCAATAGCTTTGCTACTATTTGCTTCCGTACTGTTGCACGAATTAGGGCACAGCTTGGCGGCGATGTCGCAAGGCATTAAAGTTAATTCTATTACTCTATTCTTATTTGGCGGAGTAGCTTCGATCGACTCTGAATCAAAAACTCCGGGTCAAGCTTTTCAAGTAGCTATTGCTGGCCCTCTCGTCAGCTTTGCGCTGTTTTTAATCCTCGGTTTGGGTTCTCAAGTTTTCCCCCAGACAAGTTTGCTATCAATTATAACAGAAAAAGTAGCAGTAATCAATCTAGTTTTGGGATTATTTAACTTGATTCCCGGGCTGCCTTTGGACGGAGGACAAGTTTTAAAAGCAGCAATTTGGAAAATCACTGGTTCTCGATTTGCCGGCGTGCGTTGGGCTGCAAAAACAGGACAAGTTTTGGGTTGGTTGGCTGTTGCTTTCGGTGTCAGTTTATGTTTGTTAGCGCGCCAGTACGGCGGTTTGTGGATGGCGCTGATCGGCTCTTTTGCGATTCGGAATGCTAGTAGCTACAGTCGCTTTACTTCGTTGCAAGAAGCGCTGCTCAAAACTAAGGCCGCCGATGCAATGAGCCGCGAGTTTCGAGTTGTCGATGCAAATTTGAGTTTGCGAGAATTTGCCGATCGCTATTTGCTAGAAGTCAATCCCTTTCCATTTTACATCGCTGCGACCAACGGGCGGGATTTGGGCTTAGTGTCGATCGACGATATCCGCTGCACAGAGCGCAGTCAGTGGCAAATTCAGACTTTGCACAACATTTTGCAACCCCTGGAAAAAACCCCCACAGTCTCCGAAAAAGCATCCATTGCAGAAGTAATTAACAGCATGGAAGCCCGCCAACTCCCGCGAATCCTCGTCCTTTCGTCCATTGGTGCAGTCGTAGGGACGATCGATCGGGGCGACGTGATGAAAGTTATGGCAAAATACCTCAAACCCAAGATTTCCGAAGCTGATATCAAGCACAGCAAAGAAGAAAACAGTTATCCCCTGGGATTGCAGTTAAGTGCGATCGCTAAAACCGTACAAGAAAATTAATTTAAAATGGGGCATCAATAATCCAGATTAGTCACAATTTCAGGTTTCATTCAGTTGACAGTTGACAGTTGACAGTTGACAGCTTGATAGCTTGATAGCTTGATAGCTTGATAGCGACATCTACCTAGAAGGAAGAGAATTGGAATAATGAATAGTCTTCTTTTTTTAAAGTTATCCCGATGGGGGGAGAGGCTTTAAACCAATTATTTCTGCTAAATAGGCGTGCATAAATAAACTCAACCTAAAAAGCTAATTTCCTTGCTGTCAGGAACTTATGACCCACGGTATTGTTCTGTTAATTATGACCACCTAATATAGCACACTTTTTTGTACAAGATGGTTAAAACAAAAATT
Source organism: Microcoleus sp. PH2017_34_RAT_O_A (assembly GCF_020737885.1). Taxonomy (NCBI): domain Bacteria; kingdom Bacillati; phylum Cyanobacteriota; class Cyanophyceae; order Oscillatoriales; family Microcoleaceae; genus Microcoleus; species Microcoleus sp. PH2017_34_RAT_O_A. The sequence goes on from NZ_JAEQDD010000016.1 coordinate 9,195, forward strand.
CTTATGCCCAATCTTTTTAAGATATTTCATCAATTGGGAGAGAAACGTTGTAGTTGGAAAAAGTTAAGTTTTTCCTTACCCTTCGCTGATTTACAACCTCTTGCCGTCACCTGCATTGTCGTGACAGGAACTCTCTTAGGAGTGCGACATTTAGGTTGGTTGCAGCCCTTGGAATTGAAGGCTTTTGACTTGATGGTACAGTTGCGCCCCGATGCAGGCCCTGACCCGAGGTTGCTAGTAGTGACAGTCACAGAACAGGACATTCATACTTTTAAGAAATGGCCAATCTCTGATGGAGTTTTAGCTCGTGCGATCGCCTCCATAGCGCGTCTCGAACCCGTCGCTATTGGTCTGGATATAATCCGCGATATCCCCTACGAACCAGGAAACGCAGAATTGGCAGCTCAATTCACAAACCCCAAACTCATCCCGATTACTTTCATCGGCAAGTCAGAGTACGATCGAGCTCTACCACCTCCCAACATACCCAAAGCACGGATAGGATTTAACGATTTAGTAATCGATCCAGACGGCATAATTCGCCGGAGCTTGATCTTTCGTTCCAACGGACAATCAACTCTCAGCTCATTTGCGCTCCGGCTGGCTTTCAAATATATTGACAGTAAAAAAATTCCTTCAACACTCACAAAAGATCAAGAAATAAAAGCAGGAAACACAGTCTTTTCGCGACTGCGATCGGACTCAGGAGGTTATCAGACAATTGACACTGGAGGCTATCAAATCTTGCTCAATTACCGCTCTCCTGAAAATACCGCAAAAACCGTGACACTCACTCAAGTTTTGGAGGGAAAACTAGACCCCGAATTGGTGAAGGATAAAATAGTGATAATCGGGGTTACAGCCCCAACTACAAAAGATGTCTTTTCTACCCCTTACAGCGCCACTGCCAGCGACAACCGCATGATGCCTGGAGTCTTTATTCATGCAGCGGCAACTAGCCAAATTATTAACGCAGCTTTAGATGGCAAAAATCTATTTTGGTTTTGGGATGAATGGCAAGAAATGCTCTGGATAGCTGTTTGGGGAGCAGTTGGCGGCTGTTTAGCTTGGCGGCTAGAAAATACGATCAATTTCATAGTCAGCGCGATCGCGCTTGGCTGCATATTATGGGGATTCACATTTTTTCTATTCACTCAACAGGGGTGGATATCACTGGCCTCACCGACACTAGCACTTTCGATCGCCCCAGCAGTTATCATCACATACAAGTACCAGCAGTCAAAGCAGCAGCAAGAAATTGTGATGAAATTATTAGGACAGCAAACCTCACCGGCGATCGCCAATGCCCTGTGGAAAGAGCGCGTCCATCTCCTCCAGTCGGGCCTATTGCCGGGGCAAAGACTAACTGCTACAATGATCCTGACAGACTTACAGGGCTTTAGCACTATTTCCGAAAAATTATCCCCAGAAGTAGTAATGCCTTGGTTAAATGAATATTTATCAGCAATGGCCGAGGAAGTGCAAAAACATCATGGGGTGATTAATAAATTTACTGGAGATGGAATGCTGGCTGTATTTGGTGTTCCTATCCCCCGCACAACTCCCGAAGAAATTGCCGAAGATGCTCGCCTTGCGGTATCTTGCGCCCTAGCTATAAGTGCGTGCTTACCAGCCCTGAATCAAAGTTGGATCGATCGCGGTTTGCCGTCGGCAAAAATGCGAGTCGGAATTTTTACAGGGCCGATAATGGTGGGCAGTTTGGGAGGCAAAACCCGTTTAGAATATGGAGTAATCGGTGATAGTGTCAATATCGCTTCTCGCCTGGAAAGCTGTGAAAAAGATCGGCAAGAGGACACCTGCCGCATTTTAATTGCCGAAGAAACCTTAGTGCATATTCAAGGAAAATTTGAGGTAGAATCTTGGGGAGCTTTACCTTTAAAAGGCAGGGAGCAAAAAGTTAATGTCTATCGCGTCTTGGGAGGAGAAAGATCGTCCAAGTAAAAATAGACAACATATCTTACAAACATCATGCAAATCCTAGAAAAAAAATGACTAAATTTACACTAAAATCCCTCGTCTTTAGTTCCATATTGTTGATAGGAGCATTTAATGCTTGCCAATTTGCAAGTGTGGGACAGCCAACGCCAGATAATGTGGGCCAGCCGCGCAATACTGTACCGGGAGGGCCGCGCTTCGCTCAGCCCCGTGAAGATATGGAGCAATCGCCCCCTCGATCGCCCAGATCGACGACGCGCGGTAACTGTCGCAACAGCGAGCTAAATGCAATAAATCTCACAGGCTTAGTCCCTCAAAATAAAATCTCACGAACTGTTTCCGAATATCCAACATTCTTTTTCTACTTGCCTCCAACAAGGGCGGAATCAGCCGAATTTATCCTACTAGATCCAAGCGGCAAGCAGATTTATAAACAGACTCTCAAAGTTGCCAATTTATCAGGAGTAATCGGCGTTAGTATCCCCGCTAACAAGAATGTGCCTCCCTTGGAAGTAGGCAAAAAATACACTTGGAATTTTACAGTGATTTGCGAGGCTGAAGAGAGATCTGCCGATCTGCTCGAAATTGGTACTATACGGCGAGTTGATCTCAGTGCAGATATCCGCAGTGAATTAGAAAAGGCAGATCCGCGGCGGAAAACAGCTATTTATGCTGAAAATGGGATTTGGCAAGATGCTCTCAGCAATTTAGCTGCTGCTCGTCGCGATCGCCCTTCGGATACAATGCTGGATGCTGATTGGGAAAGCTTGCTAGATGCAGTGAAATTGACCAAAATTGCCAAACAGCCGATCGTCCAAGTGCAAACTGAGCCAAAACCATAAGCTCTACAGCATTTAAATTTAACTTTTTGGGTGTTGCCAAGAGCGCCCACCCCACAAGCATGATACCAAAAATCTTTTGTGGAACGGCCATCTTGGCTGTTCCCAAAAGATGAGGTACGTTGTTGGGCTTCAGCCCTCTTAGTAACAGTATTCGTAGGGTGCGTCGCCACCAACAATCCCTCAAAAAAATCGACAATTTCACGGCATCGACCTGTAGGAGATTACAGATTAAATTCTATAGAATTCTTTCAGCTATCAACAAATAGATTTTTTTTGAGTCAATTCCCAAATATCCTCCCATTCCTCCTCCGAAAGCGGCCGCACCTCCAAATCAATATCAAAACAGCGACAAGCCGCCGCACTCAAAGCATCAATTACAGTTGCAATCAAATCATCTCTCCCTTCAGATAGAGGTAATTTCACAGGAATTAATTCCTCCCCAAAAACCTGAGAAAACAAACCAATATCCGGCTGCAAACGCATCGAACCATGCTGCAAAATAGCATCACCACGGCGCAATTGCGCGCTACCAATTAACTTGCAGCCATCAACCGTCACCAAATCCGCACCCGTCGCCGTACCAAAACAATTGGGATTGTGAATGTAACCGCGCCCAGCTTCCCCGTAGTGCAAATCCACACCGATCGCCCGCCAACCTTCAATCAAAAACTCGCATATAGTGTGATAAGCTTTCAAGCGGCTGCTCTCAAATCCCGACGCCACAACTGCATAAGTCAAATCCCCTTGGTGGAGCACAGCGCGCCCACCGCTAGGGCGTCTCACCAACTCCAGAGGCTGTCCCTCCCAAGATAGCTGCTGCCAAAATTCCGGCCAGCGCTGCTGGTGGTAGCCCAAGGAAATCGCCGTCGGTGCCCAGGTGTAAAATCGCAGAGTTGGCGGATTTTCCCCCGCTAGATGCTTTTCTAACAGCCATTTGTCGATCGCCATCTGCACCCTACCAGACGCCGACAGCAGCGGAATTAAACGCCATACAGAATTAGCCATTAGCCCCCATTCCTGAGTTTATACTCAATAAGTTCGCAGGATGTTTTAAAATTAGAAACAGTTTTTTGTGCCTGTCTTTTAATTTGGTGCAAGTTTAACGCCCGCCCGTGCTTTAAAAATAATCAGGAAAAATCATCGTACAACCATGAGCAACAGTGTAATTGTCATTAACGACGAAAAATTTGAAACAGAAGTCCTGAAAGCAGAGCAACCAGTGCTTGCCTATTTTTGGGCATCTTGGTGCGGGCCTTGCAAACTCATCGCGCCCTCGATCGACTGGATGGCTGCCAACTACAGCGACCTAAAAGTGGTTAAAATGGAAATTGACCCCAATCCTAATACTGTCAAGCAGTATAAAGTAGAAGGAGTCCCAGCACTCAGACTATTTAAAAATGGCGAAGTAGTCCTTTCCCACGAAGGAGCTATTACCAAACAAACATTGCTCGGTTTGCTAGAAGGTCACTTATAAAATTTTGAAATGATTCGGGAGTTTCCAACTCCCCACCCACAACTAGATCCATCCCCAATAAATTTTCAACATCTCTCCTTTCTCTTCAATCTCTCTCTTCCTCTGCGCCCTCTGCGCTCTCTGCGGTTAAAAAAAAATGTCTGAAAAACATCAAAAATAATCAGTTTTTAGCAATTTTAAATGATTGATTAATATCAAGAAAAATACAAAAAATATGCAATTTGCCAAACGTTTACAACCCCTAAAATTTAATGTATTTGCCGATATGGATCGGGCAAAAGCTCTAGCAAGAGCCGCCGGACAAAATGCGATCGACTTGTCTCTGGGTTCTTCCGATTTGCCTGCGGCTGCTCACATTACAGATGCGATCGCCAATTCCCTATCAGATCCTAGCACCCACGGCTATTTACTGTTTAACGGAACCCGCTCTTTCCGGGAAGCAGCAGCTTCCTGGTACGAGCAAAAATTTGGGATTTCAGTCGATCCAGAAACAGAAGTGCTGCCGCTAATTGGTTCCCAAGAAGGCACCGCGCATATGCCTTTAGCTGTGCTCAACCCCGGAGATTTTGCTTTGCTGCTCGATCCGGGCTATCCTTCCCACGCGGGAGGTGTGTATTTGGCGGGCGGTCAAATTTACCCGATGCCAATATTAGCAGAAAATCAGTTTTTGCCTGTTTTTGAAGATATTCCGATGCCTGTTTTGGCTCAGTCGAAGATGATGGTTTTGAGCTATCCTCACAATCCTACAACTGCGATCGCCCCGCTGGCATTTTTTGAGAAAGCAGTGAATTTTTGTCGCCAACACGAGCTCGTTTTAGTTCACGATTTCCCCTATGTGGATTTGGTGTTTGACGATTCCGTAGGGGCGGTGGATGGTGCGCGCCCGCCCTCCGATATCCAGGAATTTCGTAAATTGATGGCGCCGTCGATTTTTCAAGCCGATCGAGATAAGAGTGTGGCGATCGAGTTTTTCACGCTATCAAAATCCTACAATATGGGAGGCTTTCGAGTTGGATATGCGATCGGCAATCCCGAACTAATTACAGCCCTGCGACAAGTAAAAGCCGCCGTAGACTTCAACCAATATCTAGGGATTTTGAACGGAGCCAGCGCGGCATTAACGGGCCCCCAAGATAGCGTCACCACCAGCGTCGAAACCTTCAGAAAACGCCGGGATACCTTTGTAAATGCGCTAAGGGCGATCGGCTGGGAAGTGCCCGTACCCCCCGCCACGATGTACGTTTGGGCGAAACTACCAGCACCTTGGGCGTCGGATTCGGTGAAATTTTGCACTCAGCTAGTACAGAGTACAGGAGTCGCAGCATCCCCCGGCGCCGGTTTCGGGAAATCAGGAGAAGGCTACGTGCGATTTGCCTTAGTTGAGTCACCTGAAATTTTGGAAGCAGCGGTTAGAAAAATTGCGGAATTTCTCAATTAATTGCTCAGTTAAAAAGATTGTATTCATGCACTCTCCTCTCTTGAAATTATCTGCGTTTATCTGCGTTTATCTACCTATATCTGCGGTTAATTTATCAATCCAAGATTTATTAAATCATCTCGTGCCGGCTCAATTAACCGCAGTAAGATTCGTTCGTAGTGCGGACTTCAGTCCGCAGCCTGAGTATAAGTAGATGAAACTAACGAAAAATTACCAGAAAGAATTGGTTGAAAGCAAGAAAGCGAGTGAGGAAGAAATTAAAATCAGACTATTCATTACTCCAATCCTCTTCCTTCTAGGTAGAGGTCGCTCTCAAACTGTCAACTGTCAACTGTCAACTGTCAACTGTTGAACAATTCTTAAAAGTAGCCCTACTCCTGGGAATTGGTATAAGTTGAAAATGCTAGAACTGAGGCACACCTAATCAGAAACCGGGTTTTTCACAAAAAAACTTCGTTACAGCCAATCAAAACCCTAAAAACCCCGGTTTCCAGCAGTCGGAATGCGTAAGTATTCTCTCGTTATCTCTACCTAACGGAATAGATATTTACCAGTAATATCTGTCACAATTTATGTTGAAATATTAACGCGAGACATCTTGGGAATTGCCAGTTCCGCTCACCCACTCTAAAAATCCTTGAAATGAACTCTGTCGGGGTAGCGATTGTTCTGTAGCTGCGATCGCACATCCCAAAAATACCACGCTTCCCAAAATTGCCAGTAACGGAAAATGCTTGCCCAGCCCAAAGTCCCGCTGAAGGCGAGCTAACGGCCTGCTCTCGCGCCTGAGCATCTTTCCCACCGTCAGTTGTTTGAGACTAAAAGGATCGCGGACAAAATGGCCGCTCCAGCTAATTACCATATGAGAATGGCAGTGGGGACAGGTGAATAGTCCGCTGACCATTCCGACTGGGCCCACGACGCTGGAACGGTTGCAAATCGGGCAAGTGACAGAATGAGTGTTATAGGTGGGAGCGTTCATAACTGCTTTTCTTGAGTAAAAAACCAACAACCAATTGAGAGCCTGCGTTAACGCCTAGGGCATATACCTTCATAGGCACTTTATCCTTAATTCCTAGTTTACAGCGGCGATCGGGTCGATCGGAGCTCACTGCTTGGGAAAACTTTCAAATTGCCAATCTCGTAACGAGTGCAAATCGGGAACACAGGTGAGATTGTATTGCAGCGGAGTAACGGTAATTTTATTGTCGCGAATAGCTTGTACGTCTGTAGGAATATCATGCCAAACTGCCGATTCGGAGGTTTCTTCCACATCTTCTAACAATTCCCCAGCCAGCCAATAATAAGTTTTGCCGCGCGGATCGGTGCGCTTTTGAAATATGTCGAAATAGCGGCGAATGCCTTGACGGGCGATCGCAACTCCGGTAATTTCTGCTTGTGAGACTGCTGGTATGTTGACATTCAACAGTGTCGGTTTTGGCATTGGCTGTTTTTCCAACTGTCGTAGCAAGGTGACAGCGAAATCCACTGCCGGCCCAAATTCCTGCGAAGTATAGCTGGCGAGGCTGAAAGCAATGCTGGGAATGCCTTCCATAATTCCTTCCATCGCAGCCGAAACCGTCCCCGAACAGATGATGTCCGTGCCTAAATTCGGCCCGTGGTTGACGCCAGCAAGGACAAAATCGGGCGGTTTGTCAAGTAAAGCCCACAAAGCTAGTTTAACGCAGTCGGCGGGAGTACCCGAACAAGCCCAAGCTTTGACGGCGGGGTCAAAAACAGATTCGACAATTTCGGCGCGGATGGGTTGGTGCAGTGTAAGGCCGTGTCCGGTAGCGGAGCGCTCTCTGTCGGGACAAACTACGCTCACAGAGTGGCCTGCGGTGGCGAGAGCGTTGGCGAGGCTGCGGATGCCTTGTGCAAAGATGCCGTCGTCGTTGCTAATTAAAAGTTTCATTGAAATTTTTAGAGGCCTGAGAATAATCTTAAACTAGATTCAAGTAGGGCGATCGGTTTTACTTGCAATTATCTATTACCTATTACGCATTAAGCAGCCACCGGGTGCATCTCAGTTTTGCTTTTAACAGTGCTGTCCCCGCTCGCTTGCTTATAGAACCAAGCGAGCGGGGACAGCACTGTTGTAAAAAGAAATGTTTTTTGCAAACAAAAATGAGATGCTCCCCAGCGATCAATCTAAAATCTACAAGTCAGCCACACCAAAATTGCGCTAAACTCAGCTTGGCCCAAAATCGCCATCAATCTAAAATCTAAAACCTAAAATCTAAAATCAAAATGACTGTCCAGCTCAGCGACATTGAAACTCAACTAGAAACCCTGGGCCAAGAGTCCAAAAGTGCGATCGCAAGTGCGAATACCCTCGAACAACTCGAACAGTTACGCCTTGGCTACCTAGGCAAAAAAGGCCAACTCTCTCAAATTTTAGGCATGATGGGCAAACTGTCGGCAGATCAGCGGCCCAAAGTAGGCGCGATCGCCAATACCGTAAAAGAAGCCCTACAAGCCGACTTAGAAGACAAGCGCGCCGCTCTCCAAACCGCCCAAATTCAAGCCAAATTAGCCTCAGAAACCCTCGATGTTACCATGCCGGGGATTTTTCGCCCTCAAGGTCGAATTCACCCCTTAAACGCCGTCATAGACCGCGCTCTCGATATTTTTGTCGGCCTCGGCTACACCGTCGCCAACGGCCCGGAAATGGAAACAGATTATTACAACTTCGAGGCGCTCAACACTCCGCCCGACCACCCGGCGCGGGATATGCAAGATACATTTTACCTGCCAGGTGGCGACTTGCTGCGGACTCAGACATCATCCGTGCAAATTCGCTACATGGAACAGCACAAACCGCCGATTCGGATTGTCTCTCCCGGCCGCGTTTATCGCCGCGATACTGTTGATGCTACTCACGCGGCAGTTTTCCACCAAATTGAACTTTTAGCTATTGGTGAAAATCTGACATTTACTGACTTGAAAGGCACAATTAAAGAGTTTTTGCGACAAATGTTCGGGCAAGATTTGCCGATTCGTTTCCGCACGAGTTACTTTCCGTTTACAGAACCTTCTGCTGAAGTTGATTTGCAGTGGAACGGCAAATGGCTGGAAGTTTTGGGCTGCGGTGTAGTAGATCCTAATGTTCTTAAAGGAGTCGGTTTAGATCCAGAAAAGTATACTGGATTTGCAGCCGGTTTTGGGGTGGAGCGGTTCGCTATGGTACTTTATGAAATTGATGACATTCGCCGGGTTTATGCTAGCGATTTACGATTTTTGCGGCAGTTTTAAGTAGTGGCTTGAGGTAGGTTTTACTCTGAAGGTACGTTGTTGCGCTTCAGCGCTCTTTAGCTAATATTAGAAAGAGCGCTGAAGCGCAACAACGTACCTAATTTGTCTGACGACAATAAAACCGCCCTGGGTTTTACTCTGACTGTAGGGGTTTTGGTTAATGTAGATCGATGTTTTGAGTTTCGATCGACCTGACAAGGCGAAAAAACCTAATATCCTGTCCGAAGAGAGCGAGCGCCGTAAGCTTGGTTTGTAGTGAGGACTAAAGTCCTCGGGAAAAGAAGGACTAAAGTCCTCACTACAAACCTACTGAGTATGATTTATTTTCTACTTGCTAAAAGCACCTTTGATACTGTCAACAGCGCGCTCCACAGCATTCTTTGTGTTATCTACTGCTTTCTGTGTGCGAGCTGAATCTTCTTCTGCTCTTTTCTCAATTGTAGCTGCATCTTTCTTGGCTTTGCGCTCGACTACACTACCATCTTCTGATGCTCGATCGACTTTAGCAGCATTTGTCTTGGCTGTTTCCTTCACCTTCTCTTCTGTATCTCGGATGAAGTTCTTGGCTCTTCCGGCATCTGTGCTGGCTTTGTCTTGAACTTTATCGCCTATATCTGCTGCTGCGATCGAGCTTACAGCAAGAGAGGCCATTGCTGCGGTGTTCGAGAAAAATGCACCCTGCCAAGCAAATGCCATCGCTGACACGCAAAGCACAGTTGCAGCCAGATAGCGCCCGAGAGTCGAAAGCCGTTTGGTAAAATAATTCAGTTTCATAGAGTACAAAATGAGATATAACATCCTATTTGTACTCGATTGGCGCGATCGGCTAAACCATTCTCCAGATAGAGGTTATCCAGCGACGAGCGGTTAAAAAAAATCCGTCTTTTGATAGATTGAAACCAAAAAATCTCGGTCGATTGGATATTTTAGATGTGAGATTAAATAATGGAAGAATTCACTGCAAAGCCGCGGTTTGGGAGGTTTAACTAAGGTCTGTTGATTTTTATATTGAAGAGTGGAAGAATTGACTTGCAGCGCAGTGAATCTGGGGGACTCTCCCACTGTCAGTTGTTCGCGGTAATTTTAAGTTATGTCGATCGACTCTCACGCATTTCAACCGTTGACTGTTGAGTATTGACTTGAGTATTGACTCTCCCACCCTCCCCTACTCTCCCACTTTCTCCCTGCCCCGCTCTACCATAACGAGCAATTTACAGGCGCAGCAGCTTAATTTTTTCTCGCTTAAATTTCACGCAGCACTAAATTAGAGAAATAAAAATTGACTTAGAGGCAGTAGTGTGTTATAGACAGCATTTTTCTGGAAGACAAATCGCTTTTTTTGCTATATTGACCAGCAATAAAGATAATGGTTTTGATTAGATTGAGGAGTTGAACGGATGAAAAACTTGAATTGTTGGAACAAACCCGCTGCATTGCTGGGCGCGATCGCCATTGTAGCCGGAAGTGTGCAGGCGACTGCGATCGGTGTTGCCACCTCACCAGCATCCACTACCAGTCAGGATGCTGAAAAAATTTCCTTTGAAGATAGCGCCACCTTTCAAATCGCCCAAGCTGACACGCTTTGCCGCAAAGTAACTCCCAAAGAAGGTTTGACAGTTCGCCAGAGCCCAGACCCCAAATCCGTGAGAGTTGGCGGTGTAGCCATGAATACTCAGGTAACACTGTTCCAAGGCGCTACTTCTGTTAAAGCCTCCGACGGCCGCCTCTGGATTCAAATTACCGCTCCCGTAAAAGGGTATATAGCTACCGGATACCCGAACAACGAGGCTAATTTAGCTTCGTGCACAATTAGTCAAGCTCCTTCCCCAAGTCCAGCACCAGCACCAGCACCAGCACCTGCGCCTGCACCTGCACCTGCACCTGCGCCAGCGCCAGCACCAGCGCCAGCGCCAGCGCCAGCACCTGCACCAGCACCTGCACCAGCACCTGCACCAGCACCTGCACCAGCACCAGCACCTGCACCAGCACCAGCACCTGCACCTGCGCCAACACCAGCACCAGCACCTGCGCCAGCACCTGCGCCAACACCAGCACCAACACCAGCACCAACAACGGGCCCCGTCAGCCTGTGCCGCCAAGTAGAACCTCGCGTAGCACCGAAAGGTCTGGCTATTCGTGCGGAGCCTTCAAAGACTGCGACAGTTAAAGGCGGCGTACCCGCTAACGGTCAAGTAACGCTTGTGCCGAATTTCCAGTTAGTCAAAGATAAGAATGGAGAAGACCGCAATTGGGTTGAGATTTCAGCCCCTGTTCCGGGATTCATCTCGGCTGGAAACTTGATCATGTGCAAGTAAACTTCTGAGTTCTATCAGATCGAATTTGGTTTGTAGTGAGGACATTAGCCCACATTCAAGAAGGACTAAAGTCCTTACTACAAACCTTGCTACAGTCGAGTTTTAGATTATTAAAAATTATCGAAACGCCACAGAAATTGTAAGTTGCTGTGGCGTTTTCTTATGAGAAGAGGGTAATTTCGCGACCAATTATAACCCAATACGGTTTACTTAACGCTTTTGATGAATTTTATCTGACGATTTTTGGATTATAAAGAGGTGAAGTAGATATTAAGAAGATTTTACCGCAGAGAACACAGAGAACACAGAGAGGGGAGGGATAAAAGGTTTTTTTCCAAAACTTTCGCAATACTCTTGCCTCTGCGCCAAAAGCGCCCCAATACGGTTCAAAACTCTTCTCTTGATGGAGTGGATTGTATTTCAATACGGTTTACTTAATGCTTTTGATGAATTTTATCTGACGATTTTCTGGCAATATAGCCATTTTGGGCAAGTCAGATTTTTCTTAAGTAAACCGTATTGAATTATAACCCTAAGAAGGCAAGATAATTGATGACAGGAAATCCGAGGATCCGATCGCCCCATTAATCCCCACCAGATTCGCTAAAACCCGATCGGTTCCTGCGACTCGCAGCAACGTACCGTCAGGAGTGGTGCTCAATTGCAACTGCTGGAAACTCAGGCCGCCAATCAAAATAAACTTATCGACACCGGCCTCAAAACCGATCGCAGTATCAGTACCACTGTCAGCACCCAAGACAAATCGATCGCTCCCAATACCTCCGATTAAAGTATCGTCGCCCAAGCCACCAAACAGCCAGTCATCACCATCACCCCCATTGAGCAAGTCGTTATCCTTACCGCCAATTAGGGTATCGGTGCCAGCATCTCCATTCAGGGTATCTTCCCCTTCATTGCCGTAGAGCAAATCATCGCCAGCATCGCCATTGATGCAGTCTTGCTGGTCGTTTGCGCCCACCGAGACAGCCCGGTTATCGGAGCGATCGCCATAAATGGTATCGTTGCCCTCGCCACCGCAGAGCTCATCGCTGCCGTCACCGCCGTAAATCTTGTCGTTGCCAAGATCTCCGTGAATGAGGTCGTTATTTTTACCGCCGTAAATCCTGTCATCGCCTTCACCGCCACTGATGGTATCGTCAGCTTCATCGCCGAAGAGTACGTCAGCACCAATGTTGCCAAAGATCAAGTCCTGGCCGTTGACATCTTGAGCTCGACTGCGAGCGCCACCGTATATCGTGTCATCGCCACTGTCGCCGACAAGGGTATCGGAGCCTAATTCGCCCCAAATCAAGTCATTCTCTTTGCCGCCCCAAACGCAATCATTGCCTTTGCCTGCTTGCACGGTGTCATTGCCGTTACCACCGCCGATGATGTCATTACCGGTGCCGCCAAAGATTAAATCTCCTTCGCTAGCACCGTTAACTGAGTTGGAACCGCCTTTGTCGCCTAGCAGAGTATCGTTGCCTGCGTCGCCGTAGAGGGTATCAGAGCCTAATTGACCGTAGATCAGGTCATTGCCTTTACCTCCGTAAGCGCGATCGTTACCTTTGCCTGCAACCAGGGTATCGTTGGCTTCTTGGCCGCTGAGGAAGTCGTTGCCGTCGCCTCCATAGAGCAAGTCGCGTCCCTGGGAATCGAAGTCTGTGTTGCCGTTGAAACCGCCAAACAAGGTGTCATTGCCGGTGCCCCCAATCAACGTATCGGAGCCGATTTGGCCCGAAATGATGTCATTTTCTTTGCCTCCAAGGGCAAGATCGTTACCTTTGCCGGCATGGATGGTATCGTCGCCTTCGTTGCCGTTAATGATGTCTGCGCCGTTACCTCCGAAGATCAAATCGCGATCGTCCGCAGCGCTGCTAGAGTTATCGCGGCCGTTATCTCCCAAAATCGTATCGGCACCTTCATCTCCAAACAGGGTGTCAGAGCCTAAGTCGCCTGCAATCCAGTCGTTCTGCTTGCCGGCATGGATGATATCGTTGCCCTCGCCGCCGTAAGCAATATCCGTGTCAGTGTCCGCAAAAATCCTGTCATTGCCTTCATTGCCGTAAATTTCGTCGGCGCCGTCTTTGCCTAAAATCAGGTCGTTCCCTTTTAAACCGATGATTTTTTGGTTGCCTTTGTTGTCTGCGATCGAGTCATTGCCGTCTGTACCTTTGGTGGTTTGTCCCTCTCCCAGTTGCGAAATTGGCCGGACAAATCGAACTCCGGGCGCTGGTGGCGGCGGTGCAAAGTTAATTCCTGGTTTTTCTACAATGGGTTCGCACAGACAGTCGGTATCTGGTTCGGCGATCGGATTTGATATTGGGGTTGGTGTTGGCGCCACCAGCCCCAAGATTGCAGCGACAGTAGCGGTAGCGGGACTAATGCCGCCGCGATCGTCTGTAGCGCTGTAGCTGAAAGTGGCTCCCGTAAAACTTCCTGTGGTTTGGAAAAATAATTGCTCAATTTGTGCCGGAGTCAGGACTTGGCCTGGTGTGACGCGAACGCCGCCGCCCAAAGCCGGATCTCCTAAAAATAGAACTCCTTGGTTGGCTGGGGGCAGGGTGTTGATGGTGTAAGAGGCGATCGACCCGTCGGGATCGCTGCCTCCCAATCCCGGAACCTGGGCGCTGCCACTGGGAGCAATACTGAAGTTAGCATTGTTCACCAATGGCGGTAAGTTGGTCGTCGGGCGAATCGCAGCAACAGTAGCGGTGCCGGGACTAATCAGGCCGCCGTTGTCGGTGGCGCTGTAGGTGAAATTGGCTCCCGTAAATTCGCCCGTCGTTTGGAAAAACAGTTGCTGAATCTGTCCGGGAGTGAGAATTTCACCGGGTGCGATCGCTATCCCACCGTTAGCAGGATCTCCTAAAAACAGTGTTCCTTGGTTCGCCGGTGGCAAAGTGTTGATTGTGAAAGAGGCGATCGTCCCGTCGGGGTCAATTCCTCCCAATCCTGGAACCCGCACGCTGTTGTTGGGCGGAATGTTGAAGTTGACATTTATGCCAACTGGAGGTTGGTTGAGAACAATTGGCGCCGGAGTCGGAGTCGGAGTTGGAGTCGGTGCCGGAGCTGGAGCTATGGCAGCAACTGTAGCATTAGCGGGACTGGTAGCACCGCGATCGTCCGTAGCGCTGTAGTTAAAATTCGCTCCTGTAAAGTTGGCCGTCGTTTGCAAAAATATTTGCTGAAGCTGTGCGGGAGTCAGAACTTGGCCGGCTGTGACGCGAACGCCTCCGTTGGCGGGATCTCCTAAAAATAGGACTCCTTGGTCTGCTGGGGGCAAAGTATTGATGGTGTAAGAGGCGATCGATCCGTCGGGGTCGGTTCCGCCCAATCCCGTGACTAACCTGCTACTGTTGGGCGGAGTGCTGAAGTTGACATTTGTGGCAACTGGCGGTTGGTTCGGCACCGGAACCAAAGCGGTAACTGTAGCATTGGCGGGACTGGTGGCGCCTTGATTGTCGGTGGCGCTGTAGGTAAAATTGGCTCCCGTAAAGCTGCCCGTCGTTTGGAAATATATTTGCTGAATCTGTGCCGGAGTCAGAACTTGACCGGGTGTGAGTCGAACGCCTCCGTTGGCCGGATCTCCTAAAAATACCTGTCCTTGGTCTGCTGGGGGCAGGCTGTTGATGGTGAAAGAGACGATCGTCCCGTCGGGGTCAGTTCCTCCCAATCCCGGAACTCGCGGGCTGGTGTTGGGGGGAACAGTGAAGTTGACATTTGTGGCAACTGGCGGCTGGTTGGGAGGCGGCACTGGTGCAGGAGTTGGTGTTGGCACCGGTGCAGGAGTCGGTGTTGGCACTGGCGCAGGAGTCGGTGTTGGCACTGGCGCAGGAGTTGGTGTCGGCACCGGTGCAGGAGTTGGTGTCGGCACTGGCAGAGGGATTGCCGCTACAGTTGCGGTAGCAGCATTGGTGGCACCGCCGTTGTCGGTGGCGGTATAGCTGAAGTTGGTTCCCGTAAAGTTGCCTGTGGCTTGCAAAAATAGTTGCTGAATCTGTGCCGGAGTCAGAACTTGGCCGGGTGTCACCGCTACGCCTCCGCTGGCGGGATTGCCTAAAAATAGCTGCCCTTGAGAGACAGGTGGCACGGTGTTAATCGTAAAAGAGGCGATCGTCCCGTCGGAGTCCGTGCCTCCCAATCCGGTCAAT
Source organism: Microcoleus sp. PH2017_34_RAT_O_A (assembly GCF_020737885.1). NCBI lineage: Bacteria > Bacillati > Cyanobacteriota > Cyanophyceae > Oscillatoriales > Microcoleaceae > Microcoleus > Microcoleus sp. PH2017_34_RAT_O_A. The sequence goes on from NZ_JAEQDD010000016.1 coordinate 24,629, forward strand.
AAAGCGGTGCTGCTGGGCTGCTGGCTGCTGTTGACAGGATTGGCAACCGGAGGTTTGTTGACCGGTGCGGGTGTTGGCGATGGTACTGGAATGGCGGCGGCAACGCTAGCGCTGGCGGGGGTGGTAGCGCCTTGATTGTCGGTGGCGCTGTAGCTGAAGTTGGCTGCGGTAAAAGTGCCTGTAGATTGGAAAAATAATTGATTGATTTGAGCGGGCGTGAGAATTTGACCTGCGGTGACGGCAATTCCCCCAGAGGCGGGATTGCCTAAAAATAGCACCCCTTGAGCGACTGTCGGCAGGGTGTTGATTGTGTAGGAGGCGATCGTTCCGTCGGGGTCGGTTGCTCCGAGTCCGACAATGTTGGCTGTGCTGTTCGGAGGTAGGCTGATGTTGGCGTTGTTGGCTACAGGAGGTTTGTTGGGTGTCGGCAGTACCGCAGAGACGGTAGCGGTGCCGGGACTGGTGAGGCCTTGATTGTCGGTAGCGCTGTAGGTGAAGTTCGCTCCTGCAAAGGAGTTGGTCGCTTGGAAAAATAATTGATTGATTTGAGCGGGTGTGAGAGTTTGACCCGCTGTGACGGCAATTCCCCCAGACGCGGGATTGCCCAGAAACAAGGTTCCTTGGGCTGCTGGCGGTAGGGTGTTGATGGTGAAGGAGGCGATCGTCCCGTCGGGATCTGTGCCTCCCAATCCGGTCAGTAAAACGGTGCTGCTGGGTGCGATCGCGCTGTTGGCGTTATTGGCTACCGGAGGTTGGTTCGCGGCAACGATCGCAGTTGTCACTTGAGCGTTCGCAGCCGTACCGTTGTTGTTGTCACTGTTAGGATCGGCGGTGGCGGCAGTGCTTCTGGCAGTGTTGACAACGCTGCCAGTGGCAGGAGCAACAACGCTGACAGTGCGGGTGATGGCGTTGGCTGCCCCGCTTGCCAAACTTGCGATCGCCGTCCAAGTGACAACACCTGTGGCAGGGTTGTAACTGCCACCGTTGGAAGCTGTCACTCCCGTTAACCCCAGAGGCAGAGTATCGGTGATGACGACGTTGGTGGCGCTGGAAGGGCCGGCGTTTTGGGCGGTGATGGTATAAGTGGCAGTGGCTCCCGGCGCGATCGATGCCGGGCCTGCTTTGGTGGTAACTACGTCCGCGCTGGGAGTGATCGTGGTGGTGACTTGCGCGTTTGCAGCCGTGCCGTTGTTGTTGGCAGTATTGGGATCGGCGGTGTCGGAGGTGCTTCTGGCGGTGTTGGCAACTGTGCCGCTGGCAGGAGCAACAATGCTGACTGTGCGGGTGACGGCGTTGGCTGCCCCGCTTGCCAAACTTGCGATCGCCGTCCAGCTAACAATACCTGTGGCTGGGTTGTAAGTGCCGCCGTTGGAGGCTGTCACTCCGGTTAAGCCCACAGGCAGGGTATCGGTGATGGAAACGTTGGCGGCTGCCGAAGGGCCGACGTTTTGGGCGGTGATCGTATAAGTGGCAGTGGCTCCGGGCGTGACAGATGCCGGGCCTGCTTTGGTGGTAACTACGTCGGCGCTGCTCGTTATCGTGGTGCTGACTTGAGCGATCGCAGCCGTGCCGTTGTTGTTGGCACTATTGGGATCGGGAGTTTCGGCTGTACTCCTGGCAATGTCGATGACAGTGCCGGTATTTGGGGTACTGAAGCTGACTGTGCGGCTGACGGCGTTAGCCGCACCGATGCCCAAAGTTGCGATCGCCGGGAAAGTGACAACACCTGTGGCAGGATTGTAACTGCCCCCGTCGGAGGCTGTCACTCCAGTTAAGCCTGCGGGCAAAGCGTCTGTTACCGTCACATTGGTAGCGCTGCTCGGCCCGCTGTTTTGTGAGGTAATTGTATAGGTGACCGTCGATCCAGCCACGGCTGTTGTCGGGCCTGTTTTTGAGGTGATGATGTCGGCTGTAGCGGGAACGATCGCAGTTGTAGCTTGAGATACTATCCCTTCACCGGTGTTGTTAATCAGGTTGGGATCGAAAGTGCTGCTGCTGCTAAATGCCAGGTTAGTTACCGATCCGATTGTGGCAGGTGCAGTCACGGTAATACTGCGGGTAACGCTGGCACCGTTAGCCAGAGTCGAAATCACTGGCCAACTGACACTCCGCGTTGTCGGGTTGAAAATCCCACCATTATCGGCGCTGCTGAAAGTTAAGCCCGGAGGCAGGGGATCTTGAATCAGGACGTTGGTAGCGTCGTTGGGCCCGTTATTGGTGGACGTAATGGTGTAAGTAATACTGCTGTTGGGTAGGGCAAATGCGGGGCCAGTTTTAACCGTGGCAATATCGGCTGAGATGGTAGGTGCTGTGACAGTTTCAACGCTGAGATTGCGAATTTCGTGAATGTTGGTCACTGCCCCTGTCGAACTAGCAAAACCAAATTTGAAAGTCGGCGGAATTGTGCCATTTACAGCCGCCAAATTTGGGATGTCGATCGCACTTTCGCCCGGGCCGTTAAATAAGTTGTCGCCGTTTAAGTCGATGTTAACGAAAAAACGGCTGGGTATTGTGGGAGTAGACGGTTGTAAAGTAATTTGAACTCTTTTTCTGGCAAGAGTGCGATCGGTAACGGTAGGATTATCTATGCCGCCGGGAATTACATTGTTAGTTAAAAACTGATATCCTCCGGTTTGGCTGCCTCTAATTCCTACCGCATCAGGTATCGATCCCGGGCCACCTAAACGCCCTTCACTCGGATCTGAAAAATTGCCATATTCGTCAAATCCAACACCTAAATAACCTCCGACAATCCCCGGTATACCAGAACTGTTGTTGGGAGCATAACCGAGAGAACCGCCGAATCCACCTGCTTGAGTTGGTGTAGCAGCCCCGTCAATTAAGAAGAAACTAATGCCGTCGGCACCGGTGCCGTCATAGGCAAATAAATCAAAGGCAACTCTGATGCCGTCAGTCGAAGAAATTGGGTTGTTGTAGATGACAAAAGCTGCTTGGTTGTTCGCATTCGATGTTAATCTTAAAGCGCCACTGCCCGGAGGATCGCCCAGCCCTAAACTGGGAATGATGCCGGGGCCGCTACCTGAGGTTAATCCCGGTTGAATTGCACCGCCGCTAGTTCCGTAGATCCAAGGCCCTAATGCTGTGGGATTTTGAAAGCTTTCGGTAACTAATGTTCCGAGGACATGATTGTAGGTTTTTAAGACTTCTGGTTTAAAGGCTAGTTCGGCATCGATTTGTCCTGTGGTAATTTCTAATTCCCAGTCGCCGCCTAGTGCTGCACTCCCAGTTAAGTTGTTAGAAGCAGCAATATTTGCTCCAGTTAATTCGCTGAGTTTTTGTATGAATTTAATGCCCGATTCGCCGACAGCTACGTTACATCCATAAAGTAAAATGCTACCGGGTTTGTTAAGGGCTTTTCCCCACTGCTGCAATTGACTGCTGTAGGTTTCTAGGTTATCAATATTCAGTTCTGTCCGACCGATCGCGACTGCTGCTTCTCGGCCGTGAGAAACTACGTGCAGGCTGTTGATGCTGTGGTAATGCCCCAAAAATTCGGTGATTTGTGCGATCGCATCTCTGGTTGGATCGAGCACCAATACTTCGCTTCCGGGTTTGACTCCACGGATCAATTCCTCGTAGTTTTCTACTCGGGAGTCAACAACGACTAGATATGTTTTCGATTCTAGATACGCTGTAGAGTTTGCTGGCTTAAAAAATAAGTTGTTGGTAGTGGTAATATTAGTAGATTTGCGTATTTTTACGGCTGACACATTCGACGTATTGGGGCTCGTTTTCATAGTTCGCTGATTTAGTTACTTAGTTTTAAACTACCCCCTTTGAGAACATTCGATATACACGGAAATATAAATTTACTGTAAATTATATTTACGAAATAAATTAAACACTTACGTGTTTTGTTGAAGTTAAGATGTGAGGGAAGGATTGGATAGACAATGCTGTATCAGCTTCGCGCATTAACCTAGGTAATAAATCACTACACCCTTAGATATGCAAGCATTATCTGGTTTTGATTGCGCCACTCAAGTATTTTTCTTGAAAAGAAATTAATCCCATAACCTTGAGATTGCGATCGGCACTTACTTACGTATTGCTGACAAAAAGGCAGTGATTCCGGTAACGGGATGCTTCTCAGTACAGTTGGGAGTGTAATTTTTTCTGAAATCTTGACCGTAAATCCACTGAAAAAAACGTTTCCGAGAATTAGAAAATTTTTTGATTGTAGCTTGGATTTACTACTTGTGGGAGTTGACATTGCCACGAACTTTACTTAATAGGGTTTCATCTCTAAAAAGCTCAGAACCAAGGCTAAACCATACAAAAAGTTACAGAATGTCAGGCAAATTAAGACAAGTGGGAGTTGACAAGTTACACTAATTTATGCTGTAGCGATCGGTTGTCCGCAGCCACAGGCCATGAAACGATCGCACAATTTCCACATTGAACATCAGGTTAGCAGCAAAAGATGTGTCAGATCATACCATCAGGTAAGTGGTGTTCACCAGCAGTTGAAGAGAGGAGTGCGGGTGCGCGCCTAGGGAATAGGCGCACCCAATCCCGCGCTGGTTAAACGTTAATATCGAGTTCGCGCACCAAAAAAGCCCATTCATCTGCCAATTCTTCAATGACTTTAGCGGTAGGTTTGCCACCCCCATGTCCCGCTTTTGTTTCAATCCGAATTAACACGGGTTTTTCTCCTGCGTGCGTTGCTTGCAAAGCCGAAGCAAACTTGAAACTGTGGGCTGGAACCACTCTATCGTCATGATCCGCAGTTGTAATCATTGTCGCCGGATAAGCAGTTCCCGCTTTCAGATTGTGCAGCGGAGAATAGGCGTGAATTGTGGGAAACTCTGCGGGATTGTCCGACGAACCATATTCAGGAACCCAAGCATGACCAATGGTAAACTTATGGAAGCGCAACATATCTAGGACGCCGACGGCGGGCAATGCTGCACCGAACAATTCTGGCCGCTGAGTCATGCAAGCCCCCACCAATAAGCCGCCGTTGCTACCACCTGCGATCGCCAATTTAGCAGGTTTCGTATACTTATTCTCGATCAACCATTCCGCAGCGCTGATAAAGTCATCAAACACATTTTGCTTGTTCAACTTTGTCCCAGCTTGGTGCCACGATTCGCCGTACTCGCCACCACCCCGCAAACAAGCTGTCACATAAACTCCGCCCATTTCCAACCAAACCAGCCTGCTAAGAGAAAAACTTGGAGTCAGCGAGATAGAAAAACCACCATAACCATACAGGTAAGTGGGGTTATTGCCATCTAGCTGCAAGCCTTTTTTGTGCGTGACAAACATCGGTACTTGCGTACCGTCTTTGCTGGGATAAAATATTTGTTTTGTCTCGTAATCCTCTGGATTAAAATCAACCTTTGGCTGCCGATAAACGCTACTTTCATCCGTCAGCATATTGTAACGGTAGATTGTGTTCGGAGTCGTGAAGCTGGTGTAAGCATAAAAGGTTTCGGTGTCGTGCCGCTTGCCGCCAAAACCTCCTGCCGAACCAATTCCCGGCAAGGCTACTTCTCGCGCAAAAGAGCCATCTAAGTTGAAGATTTTAATCTGGGTGTAGGCGTCTTTCAGGTAAGAAGCGACAAATTGATTGTTGAGAAGGCTAATGCCTCCCAGGGTTTCCGCTGCTTCGGGGATGATTTCGGTGAACCCCCCCTTGGTAAGGGGGGGATTCAGGGGGGTGTCAGCGCCCGCTAGGGATGAAGGAGGAGGGTTGTTGGTGTCGATCGCAATTACGCGGCCCAGCGGTGCATTCAAGTCGGTTTGAAACCAGAACAATGATCCTTCGTTATCAATGAAACTGTACTCAGCCTCGAATTTGTTAATCAGTTCGACAATGCTTGATTCCGGCGCGGTTAAATCCTTGTAAAAAATCAGGTTTTGCGGGTCAGTGCCGAGCCAGACTGATATAATCAAATACTTGCCGTCTTCCGTAACACCACCGCTAAATCCCCATTCTTTTTGGTCAGGGCGATCGCAAATTAATACATCTTCAGATTGCGGAGTACCGAGCTTGTGATAGAATAGCTTTTGGTAATAGTTAACATCTTCGAGTTTGGTTTTTTCGTTGGGTTCATCGTAGCGGCTGTAAAAAAAACCTTTACCGTCGTGAGTCCAGGCTGCACCTGAGAATTTCAGCCATTTTAAATGGTCTGATAAATCTTCCCCAGTTTCCACATCGCGAACTTTCCATTCCTGCCAATCCGAGCCAGAAATTGACAAACCGTAGGCCATAAGTTGGCCGTCTTCGCTGATAGCTACGCCGCCGAGAGCGACGGTTCCGTCTTCTGAGAGAGTGTTTGGGTCAATTAATACTTTTGGTTCGCCGTCTAGGGATGGTAAAGTATAGAGTACGGATTGATTTTGCAGACCGTCATTCTTGTAGTAAAAATAGCGATCGCCCTGTTTAAAAGGTATGCCGTATTTCTCGTAATCCCACAGTTTAGTCAGGCGCTGTTTGATTTTTTCCCGCGCCGGAATTTGGCTGAGGTAGCCGAAAGTGACTGCGTTTTGAGCTTCCACCCAGGCTTGAGTTTCCTCTGAATCGGGGTCTTCCAGCCACCTGTAGGGGTCGGATACTTGGACGCCGTGATAATCGTCTGTTTGCTCGGCTTTGCGGGTTGTAGGGTAGCTTAAAGGGCGATCGAATTGAGTCATATTTTTCACTCTCAGTAACTTTATTCAGTTTAACCTTTTTTACAAAATTGTCATTGCGAACCTCAATAAAGCAATCGCACTTTCTTCTCTCCCATCTTCCTACCCTTCGGGAACGGCTTCGCCGAACGTGTCCTTAGCGTCTTCGCGGTTCATTTCTCTTCTCTTTCAATTCACCTAATCCAATTCCCTCCTTCCTTCCAAAGCACGAGCCAAAGTTACCTCATCAGCATATTCCAAATCTCCCCCCATCGGCAAACCAAAAGCTATTCGCGTAACCTTGGTAAAAGGTTTCAATAAATGACCGATATAAAGAGTAGTAGTTTCGCCTTCCACGCTAGGACTAATCGCAATAATAACTTCAGCAATCTTTTGCTGGCTGACGCGGCGGACTAATGGCTGAATGTTCAATTGTTCCGGGCCAATTCCATCCATCGGCGAGATGACACCGCCGACAACATGATATTTGCCGATGTATTCCCGCGTTTTTTCTAAGGCGATTACATCGCGGGATTCTGACACAACACAAATAGTAGAACCGTCCCGGTTAGTGTTGCGGCAAATTTCGCAAACAGGTTCAGCGGATAAGTGAAAGCATACTTTGCAAAAACCGACTTGTTTTTTGGCATCAATCAATGATTGAGCTAGGGCTTGCACGTCTTCTTCCGGTCGCTTTAAAATATGTAAAGCGAGTCGCTGTGCACTTTTTGGGCCGATTCCGGGCAAGCGCTGCAATTGTTCGATCAAACGGGCTAAGGGTCGAGTGTACATAAAATGAAGGAAGAGGGAAGAAGGAAGAAGGAAGAGGGAAGAAGGAAGAGGGAAGAGGGAAGAGGGAAGAATAACAGAAATTAACCGGGCGCATCTGGGGCGCATGAAAATATATCTGTAGGGGCGAAGCATGACCGCAGTAAATATGAGATTATAACTAATAAGTTATATGCGGTCATGCTTCGCCCTCTTCAAAACCCAGATGCACCCAATTAACCTCCGCTAATTTTAGCTTTGTAGCCCAATTTTTTGAGAATTTCGAGTAGCTTTTGCTTGTGTTCGCCTTGAATTTCAATTTCATTATCCTTAACTGTGCCGCCTGTGCCGCATTGGGCTTTTAGCTGCTTGGCTAAATCTGCTAAAGTTTCTGGTTTTTCTTGAAATCCGCTGATGACTGTAACTGTTTTGCCACCGCGTCCTTTTCGGGATGCTTCTACTTTCAAAGTTTGTTGATTCTGGGGAACTTCCGGGGTTCCTCGTTCGAGAGCAGCCGAGTTTTCGTAGTTACCAAACTCAGAGTAAACTACTCGTTTACCGTCGGTTGTTTTGTTGTCAGAATTTTTGCGTTTGGATGCTGCCATATGTTATACTGCCTGAACTTGTTTTACCATAAATAATTGGTTGAAAGCCCCAAGCCTGCTCGGGAGAAATACAAATCAGACTATTCATTACTCCAATCCTCTTCCTTCTAGGTAGAGGTCGCTCTCAAACTGTCAACTGTCAACTGTCAACTGTCAACTGTTGAAGGGTATTTCTAGTTTTAGTGGATTGGTGTAAGGTTGCGATCGCTCGTTGAGACTCTGATATTATACCTATTGTATTAGCCCATCAAGGGAGAGCGGGAATTATTAAGTGTCTGATTGTTATCGATCGCTTTTGAGTGTTGCGGGTAAAGGCGATCGCTCTTGAATCGGATAGCGGCGTTGGGCGATCGTTTGTGTTAACGTTAAACTGCGATCGCCAGGTGCCGGATGAGTCGATAACAAAGCAATATCTAAACCAGATTTTCGCGCTAATCGCTGGAAAAAGTCTGCTGCGCCCGCTGCGTGCCCGTAATGGGAAACCAGCAGTTGTAAGCCAAATTCATCGGCTTGGGCTTCCTGACTGCGCGAAAATTGGGCTTTGCTTAAATTGGAAGCGATCGCAGCGGCAACATTCACCAACCCACCTCCATCGCCTACGAACACCGCCACCACAAACTGTAGCGCCAATCCCCGTCCAATTCCCCGCAAATGATCGCGATTGGCGAAATGACCCAACTCATGACCTAAGATCATCATCAACTCGTTTTCCGATTCCAATTGCTTTATTAAACCCCGATAAACAACAATTGTATCTCCAGGTAAGGCTAGCGCGTTTACAGTATCATCGGGAATGTAAAGTAGGCGATAATTGCGATCGATATTTTTTTGTTTAGGTAATTTAGTTTCCAGGCGATCGAGAAGTTGATTGAGAGTATCTTGTGCTGGAGAAGATTCCGCAAGACGTTCGTAAGCTGGGATAACTAACGCCCCCAAGCGCTGTTCGAGTTCGGGGGGAATTAATAAAATCAGCCCATCTACCAGTTTGAGGCTTCCCCAAAGCAATAAACATCCTATGGCTAAAAAAATCCCTAATATAGTTAGCAGTTGCCTGTTGCTTGTGGGTGGATTGCGATCGGTCATTCGATTTTAGATTTTAGATTTTAGATTTTGGATTGACTTGCGTGAGTTTGTAGGGTGCATCGCTACGAGTTATTGAATAGCAGTGGCAGATTATATGGCGACGCACCTTACACGGAATTTCCCAAAATTGTGTGTACCAAATATACATGGAATATGCTGTATATAAAAGCACCAAACTAATTGTTCTTTGTCGGTCGGAAGGGATTTAAAAAATTAATCAGAGGAAACAGATTGCGAGACTGTATCCACAGTTTCCCCTGTCCACTGAAACGACAAACTAAGCCTTCTCCACCTAAAATTCCCGTTCTCAAATTTTTCCAGGATAGTCCGCCCAGGACTTCAACATCATACTTCAGCGTATCCTCAAAGGCAACGATATAACCGGTGTCCACGATATAACTTCCATTGACTGGAATTTCCAGAATTGCGCCATAGGAATTAAACCAGATATCGCCTTGTCCAGTTGCTTTGAGAAAAAACAATGATTCGCCACTAAAGAAACCTTTTAATCCCTGAAATTTAGTATCAAGGTCTACAGTAGAACTCGATGCCACAAAAGCAGAAGATTGCAGCATCAAGCTATTGCCATCGAGGTGATAATGTTGAATATCGCCGGGAACTCCAGGGGAAACGTAAAGTATTCCAGAACGTTCCGGCGAAGTAAATTCGCTGATAAACAAAGACTCACCTGCTAACATTCGCGTGAGGCCTTTCATCAAACCTCCTTTGACTTTTGATTTCAGGGTGATGTGACTATCCATTGCTGCCATTCCCGAAGATTCTACCAACACCGTTTGGTTGGCAGGAATTTTGAGTTTTAGTTGGGCATAGGATGGAGAATGTTCGATTGTATATGAGATGTTTTTAGGCATATAAGTTAGTTGACAGTTGACAGTTGACAGTTGACAGTTGGCAGTTGGCAGTTGACAGTTGACAGTTGGCAGTTGATAGCTCAATAACGTTCAGTTAGAATGATCGTTGCGAGGAACACTTTACATGAATGCGATGTTTTATGAGGGTGTATTTCAGTTTGGCAAATATGTCTGTAGGGGCGAAGCATGACCGCAATCAATATGAAATTATAATTAATAACTTATATGCGGTCATGCTTCGCCCTCTTCAAAAACCAGATGCACCCTTTTATGAAAGCAATCTCCGTTTATGTTTTGCATATCGCGAGTCTCCACGCTTGCTACCTGGGAGGTAAACGATTGCCGACGGCTTGACCGAATGCTGTGGTATTGTGGGTTTGACAGAACAGGCGACCGTTACCTTTAAATCGACAAACTAAACCTTCTCCACCGAGAAATGCACTCACCCAACTACTTCCTGGGGGCTTAGTAATTTCAAACTTTAAACTTTTCTCAAAGGCGACAATATGACCTGTATCAACAATGTATTCTCCTTTGACTGGAACTTCGTAAATTGCGCCGAAGGAACTCAATAGTACATCTCCTTGACCCCCCATATCTAGCCAGAAAATACTTTCTCCAGAAAACATCGATTTGAAGCCTTGAAAACCCAAGTCAATATTAACATCTGGTGTGCTAGCTAAATAAGAACCTGCTTGTACTACTAAGCCACTTTTGCCCATTTGATAGTGCAGCATATCGCCCAACATTTTGGGTGCTAAAAACAAGGTATTTTCCGGTGTTGGCGATCGAAATACACTTAAAAATAGCGACTCTCCGGCAATCATGCGTTTGAGTCCGCCGAAAATACCGCCACCTTTGCCTTGGCGCAATGTCGTACTTGCTTGTAGATTGCCACTCATCGCCACCATTGCACCTGCCTCAGCAACGATTTCTTCACCGGCATTTAGAGTGATTCGGGCGATCGTGCTGTCGGGTTGTTGTAAAAGTTCAATTTTCATAAGTAGGTACTAGGTAATGGATATATTCGCTCGCAAGTCAAACTTTACTTGATAAAAATTGCACCAAACCATCGATACTTCTGGATTGCAAGTAAATTGTTCCTTTACCCGTCACTTTATTCACAAACCCTTCCCCGGATGTAATCGAACCTAATAATCCGCCTGCCATTTTTATCGACATTTTCATTCCCGATTCGTAAGCTACTAAATGCCCTGTATCGACAATGAAGTCACCATTGATTTGCTTGCTAGTCAAACCACCATAGGCACCAAAAAATACTGTTCCCTGTCCGCTGGCTTGCAATTTAAATAAGCCTTCTCCCGAAAACCAACTGGCAAATCCAGCCCAGCGCACGCCTAATTTGATATCGGGGGTACTGGCAATATAAGCACCGGGTTGAAAACAGAGGTTATTTTCATAGACTTGAGCTTCGGCAATATCTCCGATTGTAGATTGAGAAAGAACGACTTGGAGAGACTGCCGTGTTGGATTGATAAATCGATTGACGAACAGCGATTCACCACCAAAAAACTTTTTCAATACACCTGACAAAAAACCTCCATTAAATTCTGTTTTCATTGTGAGTGCTGCATCCATTGCTATCATCGCTCCTGATTCAGCAATAATGCTTTCTCCAGGTTCGAGTGTAAGAAAAATTGTGGCAAAGGAAGGTTTATAACGAATGTCGATATCCACGATTTTGGTTTCCTGTTGTGTAACAATAACTAAAGGAAGTGAGAATTGTAGGTCTACGCTTTTAGTTTACTACGATTGAATGAGCCAACTGTTGCGTTCTTCAATAATTTTAACATATTGCATAAGGGGGCGGGTTTATGTAGATTGTTTGTTGGTATTAAATATTATTTGTAAAACCCGCCCCCGCCCAAGGACATCATTGCTAGTTGGAACTTTTTGTCTTTTGAATCATCTCCTCTATTGTTTCGGTTTCGCCAATTTCATAAAGACAAATCAGACCATCCTCAATGGTAAAGATTTGATGAATTGTTGCATCCGCAAGCACATTGCATTGCAAATCTTTAATAATTTGATGAACGGTGACAATGTTCCGATTGTTTTCGTCAGTCTCGAATTTTAACGTTTCAAGCTCCGGTTGAATATCCTTAAATTGATTTGTCCAATATTCGCGCACCGCATCGCGTCCATAAACGAAACCGCCTTCCACTCCGTTCGCCCATTTCACGTCTGGGCGCATCAACGAGATGATTGTTTCAATTTCGCGTTTGTTAAAAGCATCGTATAAATTTTGCAGAAACTGCTGATTTGAATTCATAATTGTTCACCATTACGAAGTTTCCATTCAATTAGTTTCCCCAGCGAGCGGGAACACGTCAACCTACCAAAAGTAAAGGTCGGGAGATCCTAGTTTCCATTCAATTAGTTTCCCCAGCGAGTGGGGATCCCTCGATTATAAACCCCATACAGCGCAACGTGTCCAGAGGCCATTTGCGAGGACTCCCAAAAATCTCTGTACAAACAACCTCTCATCTACAGAAAAAATCCCTGAAACCCTTACAGGGCAATATCTCGAAGGCTCCGACGAACTTCCGCCATCCTAGCGATTTTTGGCAGCCCTCGCAAAATTACCCGATCGCCCACCGCCCCGCCACATCGACTAGATATAATAAAATCTGTCCCCTTATCCCCACAAAGTCCGTGACTGTCACACCCCTGCGTCTCACCACAGAAACCACCGAAACCACCGCCCAACGCCCCGACTCCCTCGGTAGATTTGGCAAATTCGGCGGCAAATATGTCCCCGAAACCCTGATGCCGGCTTTATTTGAGCTTGAAGCGGCTTTTCACAAATACCGCAGCGAACCGGAATTTCAACAGCAACTTCAAGGATTACTTAAGGATTATGTCGGCCGCCCCAGCCCATTGTATTTCGCCGAACGCCTCACGGAGCATTATGCTAAACCAGACGGCACTGGCGCCCAAATTTACCTCAAACGCGAAGATTTAAACCACACTGGTGCTCACAAAATCAATAATGCTTTGGCTCAAGCATTGCTCGCAAAACGCATGGGTAAAAAGCGCGTAATTGCTGAAACTGGTGCTGGCCAACATGGCGTTGCTACTGCCACTGTTTGCGCTCGTTTCGGTTTAGAATGCGTTGTCTACATGGGCGTTCATGACATGGAAAGACAGGCTTTAAATGTGTTTAGAATGCGCTTGATGGGTGCTGAAGTGCGACCCGTGGCGGCGGGTACGGGAACGCTGAAAGATGCGACTTCTGAAGCGATTCGCGATTGGGTGACAAATGTTGAAACAACTCATTATATTCTTGGTTCGGTGGCGGGGCCGCATCCTTACCCGATGATGGTGCGCGATTTCCATGCAATTATCGGTCAAGAAACTCGCAGTCAGTGTCTAGAAAAATGGAATGGTTTGCCAGATATCTTATTAGCTTGTGTGGGCGGCGGTTCTAATGCTATGGGTCTTTTTCATGAGTTTGTTGGGGAAGAAACTGTGCGGTTAATTGGTGTTGAAGCGGCGGGAGAAGGTGTGGATACGGATAAACACGCTGCTACTTTGACTAAGGGAACTGTGGGTGTTCTGCACGGGGCTATGAGTTATTTGTTGCAGGATAATGAGGGTCAAGTCATCGAGCCGCATTCGATTAGTGCGGGTTTGGATTATCCTGGTGTGGGGCCGGAACACAGTTATTTGAAGGATGCTGGCCGGGCTGAATATTACAGTGTAACCGATCAGCAAGCTTTGGATGCTTTTCAACGGTTGTCGCAGTTGGAGGGGATTATTCCGGCTTTGGAAACTGCTCACGCGATCGCCTATTTGGAAACTCTCTGTCCGCAGTTAACTGGCAGTCCGCGCATTGTCCTCAACTGTTCGGGACGGGGTGACAAAGATGTGAACACTGTGGCGAAGGTTCTGAATATCTAGTTTACCGGAATTTCGGGCGATCGCCCTGTAGGAATGGTCAGACGGCGGTTTCAACCGCGTCTATATAAATGATGTCCGCCTCCGCCGACTTAGAAGATAACGTAATTTTCATCATCCGTTCTTCAACCCGCGGAGGCGGGTTTTGTCTGTGTAGCCGCGGTTTCAACCGCCCGGTCTTCTTTATCTTTAATAGTTCATGTACAAACCTTTGATTTTAATGTCTCTAGGATTCCTGGCAATCCTACCTAATTGTACTCAACTCATTCCTACACAATCGCTCCCAGAAACTTCCATGAATACTAATATTGCTGCTACGAGTTCAATTGCTGAGTTAGAAAAAGCTGTTAACCAACAGATCAATCAATATCGAGCCTCGAAAAAGTTGCCGCCGCTGACTGTCGATCCGCGAATTAGTCAGATAGCCAGAATTCACAGCGAAAATATGGCGAGTGGGAAAGTTAAATTTAGCCACGATGGATTTGAAGGGCGGGCGAAAGCAATTACTGTTCCCTATCAAAGTGTAGCTGAAAATGTTGCTTACAATTTTGGCTACAGCGACCCGGTTGGCAATGCTGTTGAGGGTTGGATTAAAAGTGAGGGCCACCGCAAGAATATCGAGAGTCAATTTAATTTGACTGGTATTGCGATTGCCAAAAATGCCAAAGGGGAGTATTATTTTACTCAGCTTTTTGTCCGTAGTCGATAAGAAGAAGGAAGAAGGAAGAAGGAAGAAGGAAGAAGGAAGAGGAAAGAAGGAAAGATTAATTATCGATTCCCGATTACCGATGCCCGATTACCGATTACCGATGCCCGATTACCAATTACCGATTACCAATTACCGATTACCAATAACCAAGAATGGAATTTCCAGATTTTCAAGTGTGCGATCGCGATATCTCCGATGATCTGCTATCTTATTATTTGACGGCGGAGGCGATCGCCGTTGATACGGAAACGATGGGTTTGATGCCCTGGCGCGATCGCCTGTGTTTGGTGCAGTTGTGCGATCCGCAAGGTAAAGTGGCGGCGGTGCGGATTGCTAAAGGCCAGACGGCGGCGCCAAATTTGAAAAAGCTCATGGAAGCTGAAAATATTGAGAAGGTATTTCACTTTGCGCGCTTCGATCTGGCAACAATGCGTTACAATTTAAGTATTGACATTGCACCTGTTTTCTGCACAAAAATAGCTAGCAAGTTAGCCAGAACTTATACTAACAGACACGGACTTAAAGAGTTAATCCAAGAGTTGGAAAAAGTAGAACTCAATAAAACTTCTCAAAGTTCGGATTGGGGAAATTCCGAGCATCTTTCTGATGACCAATTGAGCTACGCTGCTAACGATGTCCGATATTTGCTGGGCGCTAAACAAAAGTTGACTGCTATGTTGCAGCGAGAGGAACGCTGGGAAGTTGCACAGCAATGTTTTGGGTGTTTGCCAGTTTTTGTAAGTTTGGATTTGTTGCAGTACGATAAGATTTTCGAGCACGGTTCATCTTAGGTGCGATCGCACAACTGCACTCACATAGGTTTGTAGTGAGGAATGCGAGTCCTTCTTCAGATTTTGGATAAGGAAGGACTCGCATTCCTCACTACGAACCTAATTATTATTATTTATTTGATCGGGCTAGATTTGAGTTAAAGAAAGTTCAAAACTTACAACTATTTCTAATTAGAAATCCTCGGGATTCTGTTCTTGCATCAAAGCTTCAAGTTGGTCGTCAACATTTCTGACAACTTGTTCCAAAGCGGGTAAACCTTCCAAAGGTAAAGGAGAAAGCCGAGTGCGATCGCGAATTTGATTCACTTTCCGCTGCAATTCTTTGGCCAGTTGCAGTGCATCTCGACTCAGAGTAGACAATTGCTGCTGCTGGTAAAACCTCAAAGCTGCTCCCCGCAAGACTTGCAGCGTTGCTTCTTCCTTGCCACCCACGGGCATTACTCGCAAGCGCAACAGCAAATGAGTTTTTCCATAGATGCGTTCTACTTCGACTTGTTTGGGATGTTCCACCGGGGAAACAGGCATATCTGTCAGCCGTTTCAACTCGTCGATGACTTCTTGAAACAGGAAGGGAGAGAGACCTTCGAGGATCGATTTCAAAACGCCGTCTTGACTCCAAAGAATCCTACCTTGGGACTGGTGTCTCTCAAAAAACAGCCTACCGATACCGTCTACGAGCACTCTACCGAGCAATTCTTGCAGCAGTTGGGGCGCGGGTAAAGTTGCCAAAACTTCGACGGGGCTTGACAAGTGCACGGCCTCGACATCCAAAACCGAAAGTTCTGTCGGCGTCAGCAAAACCTCAGCATCGGGAGGTTTCAACCGATCGGGAACCCGAATGGAGGGTTCGGGTACAGACAGCAGGGTGTCTGCTTCGGAGCTTGATGTTGTTGGTGCGGGATTTATTGGTGTTGGGGCTGGTATCGGTGTTGGGGCTGGTGTGGTTTCTGTCAGGCTGGGTTCTCTGACTTGGTTCCCGTGGAGCAAGTAAGCTGAGAGCATCGAACGCTGAGTTTCCGGGGCAATTTGCTCCGTTGTCACCGAGCAATTCATGTATGCTAAAATCCGCTGCACGTAGTCCAAAGCGGAGTCATCTTGCACATCGACTACGCCCAATTTAAATAGATTGCCTTCTAGAGATAAAGGCAAAACTTGATAGTAAAGGCAAGCTTCAAAGGGAACAACTGTATCGATTAGTTGAAATATTCGATCGGAGTCCATTGTAGTCGCCGAGTCTGTTGAAGATGTATGTACCATTAGCTTCTCTGTAGTCGGAAGCGCGATCGATCGCGCCACGCCAACCTGATTTATACAATTAAACTCTGCAACTTCCCTGACGGAGGTATTCGCATGAAAACCGGAAGATTTGATGAAAGAAAAATCTTGAATCTCAGAATTTTCCCCGTGCTGTATTCCAGTCTCAAATTATACAGAAGGATTGACAGCTAGATAATGGCGGGCGCACTATCGACGAAATATCATCTATCGCCCCAGATTGATTCCCGCGGCTGGCAAAGATAAAATTGTGTCTGAATGCCCAAGTTTGAGAGATACACCACAACCGATGATTGACAGGTAACTGCTGAATTGAGGATTGGTTCAAAAATCCTGATTCATTCGATCGTCCTACTAATATCTTACTCCACAAAGTTCACGGTGAGCATCCCCGATCGCGAGCCGATTTTAGATTTTAGATTTTAGACTTCGACGGCTTCGATCGCGTCGAACGATTTTAGATTTTAGATTAACTCCTCTATATAAATCTGGAAGCTGGATCTTTGGTCTCAAATTTGGGGCTCGACGATCGTGAGTGTAGATCGTACAGTATCCTTTTTGCCGGGATCGCGGTAGCAGTTGCGATCGAACGATCGATCGCGGTTTCCACGGGGAAACTCGCAGCAAATCTGGCTGTTCGGGAATTGATTTGTAGCGCGAATTCGGAAAATTCCTACCGCCAATTAACAATTAGCAATTCCCTCCGCTACGCTTCGCCCGCCACTCATTACCAATCTACTCGTTTCGGAGGGATTGAGCAGCTAAATAGAGTTTGCTCCACTCGCCGATGACTTGATTGGTTTTTAACTTTAATTCAGAGGCGATCGTCTCTACACTTTTCCCTGCTTTGAGCGATTCTATCAACTGTCGCTGCACCGGCGTGAGATCTTGTAAATATTGCTGCCACTGGGCGGGAGTCAAGCCCAAACTGTGTTCTTTGAGCGAAATTTCCAGCCAGTTAGCGACTAATTCTGGTGCTTGTTTGACTGCAAACACCCGAATCGCGTGGTAACTGACTTTTTCTCGCAAGCGGTAAATTTGTTTGACTGGCACCTTCAAATCCTCAGCAATTGCCTCTTGGGAACGGCCTTGCAGGTAAAGCCGCAGCCATCGCGAAGCCAGCGGATCGACTTCAGCAGTCAAGTAATTCTCAAATTCTTGTTGGACAATCTGCCGCTGAGTTTGCCGTTCTTCCCAAGCTTGATGTTCTCGATAATCCGACATCGCCTGTTCGTCTAGCAAGCTGAGCGGTTCGTCTGTATCGTCAGGCAGAACCTGTTCCGACACCAGCCGCACCCAATCTCCCGCCGGGACTTGCGTCAACCCGCCCCGCTGGGAACGCCGCAGGTAGTTGACGAAGCGGTACACCAGCAGCGGCTGGTTGCGGATCGGCCGCAAGCAGTATTCTTCAGTGCTCGCTAGCAGCAAAGCATTTCGCAAGCGTTTATCTGTTGTGCATTCGGCAATCCAGGCGACTTGCTGCTGGAGGTAGCGATCGGAATTCAGCATTTCCTGAATCACTTCTTGCAGTACCTCTACCGCACTGCGCTGTCTGTCGCGCGAGAGAGAAACCCACGCTTGGATTTTTTGCCGGAGCACCACCAAACCGCCCAGGCGCCCGATCAAGTTGCGGTAAGCTCTTTCTGGCGCTACTCCCAGATAGCGCTGCTGCAAAATTCGATATAAAAAGTCGATCGCCCCAGAAGCGACAGCGAGTTGAGTCGGATTTAGAGTGTCAAATCTTTCTGGCTTGTCTCCCAACAGCCAGCGAACAACACTCTCGCGAGTGCTAGAGCTCTCGTCGGGGCAATCTTGTTCGAGTCGCGACTTCCAATCTTCTGCTAGTCTTTCCGCCAAGGTCATGAGCTGCTGAGAATATCTTTCACCCCCGATTTTAAGTGCTATGCTGATCATTTGAGTGTTTTTTAGCTCTAATCAGACCTGTGACCGGTAAAATAATTCTGTGATGTTATTATCGCGATCGCAATTCCAGGCTATTTTGACGGCCGATCCATAACTTTTGTAACGATCGAATCGGGAGATGAATTGCCTCTTGACAAAAACACCAAACTTTGTTATGTAAAAATTTTAGGTCAACTAACGCACTCACCAGCCAATTACCAATTACCAATTACCAATTACCAATTACCAATTACCAATTACCAATTACCGATTACCGATTACCGATTACCAATTACCGATTACCAATTACCAATTACCCATTACCCATTACCAATCCGTAGCTCCCTCACTTCACAATTTCTATATGCCTAACTTTTTATTAGAACTCGGCACCGAAGAATTGCCCGCATCTTTTGTCGCAGGCAGCGTCCAACAGTGGCAGGAACTCGTACCTGCAACTCTGGCAGAACAATCTTTGACAAATGAATCAATTAATGTATACGCAACTCCGAGGCGTTTGGCCGTTCTTGTTAAAGGACTGCCACTCAAGCAATTAGACAGAGAAGAAGAGGTAAAAGGGCCGCCCGCAAGTTCGGCTTTTAAAGATGGCAAACCGACGAAAGCAGCCGAAGGTTTTGCGAAAAAACAAGGCGTAGAAATCGATGCTTTGGAAGTTCGCGCTACCGATAAAGGCGATTTTGTGTTTGTTCTCAAACAGATTCCGGGGCGGATGACGGCGGATATTTTGGTCGAACTTGTGCCGCAGTGGATTAACAAGTTAGAAGGCAAAAGATTTATGCGGTGGGCTGACGGAGATTTGAAGTTTCCGCGCCCGATTCGATCGATCGTAGCGCTGTTTGATGATACTGTACTGCCGATCGCATTGGTCAGCGGTTCAGATACCGTCAAGAGCGATCGCATTTCCCAAGGACATCGGGTGTTGCACACCCCCCCTACACCGGAGATGGGGGGGGTCTCGATTCCGCAAGCCGAGGATTATGTCGAGTGTCTGCGGGCTGCTGGCGTGGAAGTCGATCGACAACAGCGCAAAACTCAAATTAAAGCACAAGTAGAAGCCGCCGCCACCAAACAAGGCGGTTACGCCGACATTACCGAAGATTTGTTAGAAGAAGTTACCGACTTAGTAGAATGGCCCAACGCCGTAGTCGGCAAATTTGACGACGGTTTTTTGATGTTACCGCCGGAAGTAATCACCACAATTATCGTCACCAACCAGCGCTATTTTCCAATTCTCAAAAGCCCAGAATTCCCCGAACTCCTACCCTATTTCATTACAATTTCCAACGGCGATCCGGCAAAATCGGCGATTATTGCCGCAGGTAACGAGCGAGTCGTGCGGGCGAGATTGGCAGACGGTCAGTTTTTCTACAAAGCAGACTTGGTAAAGCCTCTAGAGGATTATTTGCCAAAGTTGGAGACGGTCACTTTCCAGGAAGATTTGGGTACAGTGCGCGCCAAGGTCGATCGACTGTGCAAGATTGCCTCTCTCATCACCAAGCAACTGCAAATCACCGCCGCAGAACAAGCTTACATAGAAAGAGCAGCATTGCTTTGCAAAGCCGACCTTGTAACCCAAATGGTTTACGAATTTCCCGAAATGCAAGGAATTATGGGTCAGAAATACGCCTTAGCTTGCGGCGAACCGGAAGCCGTAGCAACAGGAATTTTCGAGCATTATTTGCCCAAAGGTGCGGGCGATAATTTGCCGCAAACTCTCACAGGTCAAGTTGTCGCAATCGCCGATAAATTAGATACATTAGTCAGCATCTTCGGCTTAGGAATGCTGCCGACTGGTTCCTCCGATCCCTTCGCCCTGCGCCGCGCCGCCAATGCAATAACTAACATTATTTGGGCGTCTCAGTTGCCAATCAATTTGCACCAACTACTTGCAGAAGTTGTCGCAGAATTTACCGCGGTGCGCCCCCAAACATCGGCGGAGTTGCTATCGCAATTATACGAGTTTTTCCTGCAAAGAATTCGCACTTTGCTGCAAGAAGAAAAGAATGTAGATTATGATTTGGTGAATGCAGTTTTGGGAGAAAACGACCCAGAATATACTGAACGAGCATTAAGAGATTTGTTGGACGCGCTGGAAAGAGCAATTTTCCTGCAACAAATCCGCAATGACAAGACTTTGGATCTGATTTACGAAACAGTCAACCGTTCGACTCGTTTGGCGGCTCAAGGTGATTTGGATAAGGTAGAATTGGAACCGAAAACGGCGGTGAAACCCGAGTTATTTCAAAAGTCTTCCGAACAAGCTTTTTACGATGCTGTGGTGCAGTTAGTGCCGCAAACGCTGCTATCGAAGCAAACTCGCAATTACCAACAGTTGGTAGATAGTTTGACGGAGATTGCTCCGGCTGTGAGCAGCTTTTTTGACGGGCCAGAAAGCGTTTTGGTGATGGATTCTGACCCGGAAATTAAGCGCAATCGCTTGAATTTACTGGGTTTGTTGCGGAATCACGCGCGGGTGTTGGCTGACTTTGGGGCGATCGTCAATCGATTTTAAATTTTTAAGGTACGTTGTTGCGCTTCAGCGCTCTTTCCTGCGGGATCATCTCATTTTTGTAAAAAGCATTTTTTCTTTGAGGTGCTCGCACTATAATAAATGCAAAACTGAGATACTCCCCTTTCATACATAGATGAAAGAGCGCTTAAGCGCAACAACATACCTTTTTTCGTAAATTAAGCATAATGGCCAATAGGCAAAAATTCATGCAAGGTTAAGATATAAACTTAGAAAACCAGGGAAATTCGCTCCATCACACACATAACGTATGCCGATCGCTCATATAATTGGATTAGGAAAATCAGGGATTGCCGCCGCCAGACTGCTCAAACGCGAAGGATGGGAAGTAACGCTGAGCGATCGCTCATCGGCCCCAAACTTGCTCGAACAACAACAGGAACTAGCTAACGAAGGCATCAACCTAGAATTAGGTAAATCTTTTGAACCTGACAAATCCATAGAATTAGTAGTAGTAAGTCCGGGCGTTCCCTGGGATATTCCAGCATTAGTACGCGCCCGAGAATTGGGAATTGAAACAATCGGAGAAATGGCTCTCGCGTGGCGCTATCTCAAATCTCCTTGGGTAGCAATTACTGGTACTAACGGCAAAACTACAACTACTGCTTTAATTGCTGCGATTTTTGCCGAAGCAGGGCTTCATGCTCCCGCTTGTGGCAACATTGGTTATGCTGCGTGCGAATTAGCTTTAGCTGAGAAACCGCCTGATTGGGTAATCGCAGAAATCAGCAGCTATCAGATAGAATCATCGCCGTCGGTAGCGCCGCGCATCGGAGTTTTGACGACTTTGACGCCGGATCACCTCAGCCGCCACAAAACTTTAGAAAATTACTACAACATTAAAGCCCATTTGCTAAAAAATTCGGAATTGCAAATCATCAACGGTGACGATCCTGGTTTGCGACAGCAAGGAGTTGACATTTGGCCGGATGCGTGTTGGACGAGTGTTAAAGGTGAAAAAGATTTGTTGGGAAAACACGCTTTTGGAGCGTACATCGAAGACGGTTGGGTAATTGCTCAAGGCGAGAAAATTTTGCCTGCTGAGTCTTTGCGGATGGTGGGCGAACACAATTTGCAAAATTTGTTGATGGCTGTGGCAGCGGCTAATTTGGCAGGGATAGATCAAAGTGCGATCGCCCGGGCGATCGCGAAATTCCCCGGAGTGGCGCACCGCCTCGAACACATCCGCACCTGGGAAGGCATAGATTTCATCAACGACAGCAAAGCGACTAATTATGATGCGGCGGAAGTTGGGTTAGCTGCTGTCAGCGCGCCGGCGATTTTGATTGCGGGCGGCGATCCCAAAGAGGGCGATGATAACGCTTGGATTGATACAATCAAGGCGAAGGCTGTTGCAGTGCTGTTAATTGGGGATGCAGCGGGCCTTTTTAGCGATCGGCTAGAACAAGCAGATTATAACGCTTGGGAAATCGTCGAAACAATGGAAAGAGCCATTCCCAGAGCCGCAGAATTAGGCAAACAAAACAAAGCTAAAGTCGTACTGCTTTCGCCAGCTTGCGCCAGCTTCGATCAATACCAAAGCTTCGAGCAACGCGGCGATCATTTCCGTCAATTGTGTCTCGAATCGCTTCCCAAAAAGTAGGGCTGCATTACGCGATATCCGCAGGGACACGGCAATGCCGTGTCCGGTGCTGGAACCTACAACTTTATAAACAGGCCATCCCTCAAACACTCTTCCAAATATCCTTAATTTTTGCCTGCTGTTCCCATTCCAGCTCATCAAAAACTAGCATCATTTCCTCATGAGTGTAATCAATAATAATCGCAGCCAACTGAGCCACCGTTTTCGCTTCCAGCAGCGCTAGTTTCAATTTAGTCATTACTTCTTTATCCATTAACGCTAAAACTTTAATCTTGACCTCACTTTGACTTTATTTCTGCCTGCAAATCTCATTTAATTTTGGCTGAAAACTGGCAATCTCAGCAGCACTGATTGTATCATGATACCGCGAGGAGATTAAAAAATCTTCCCGACAAAGCTGAGAGCGCAATTTTTCATCAATCTCCAGAATCTTGCCTTCGGAAGCAACATTTTTTCGCAACAAAGCTGCGATTTCCCGTTCCAGTTGGCGATTTCCTTGCTCGAAGAAATCTTGAGAGTTAGAACGAAATAAACCGCTATTAACTTGTTGAACTTGGCTGATTGTCAACGATTGAGCCGAGACAGCAGCCGGAAATACAAAAAAGAATACTGCCAGCCACAAGCTAGGAATTATTGGTTTGAGAATGCTGTTCATCACTATCGGGAGGACTTTTTACCTCTATTGGTTTCTCGTCTTCTGACTCGCTGGCTAATTCATCTTCTAGTGCGAGTTTTTGTTGCCACTCGGTAAGCTGTTGAAAAAGTTGCTGGTTAATTTGAAATACAGGTTTGTTAGTTTCAGACATATTGACTCCTGAACGAGATTGAAAGAGTTAGATTTACATAAAAAGGTGCGCGCGGCGCACCCTACTAATATAAATTATAGCTGTGAAACTTTTACCAGGGACATGATGATGCCAATCAATGAACCGCCAAGCAAAGTTAAAGTAGCTAAGGTACTAATACCAAATCCTGCGGCTCGTTTTTCCGCCGCTTGGTAATAACCCCAAGCAAACAAAATGCGTCCAACTATCCAAACTGCACCGATACCGGCTGCCCAAATTGGGCTGACAAATTGCGAAAACAGCCATAGCGAGGGCAAAAATAGAATCATTTGCTCTAGGGTATTTTGCTGAACTCGCACTACTCGTTCAAAGTCCGGGTTTCCTGTCATCTGCGGGGGAGAAACTTTGTATTTGAATCTGGCTCTGCCAACGTTGATGGTAACAACGAAGTATAGAATTAATGCTGAAACAGTTATTAGACTAGGCCAGAGTGTGGCGTTTGCTTCTGCGAGCATGATTGGGGATTATTGGGGTGGACTAGATATATTCATTATACTATTTTTCTTGACGACGATTGTAGACTGCGTGGAATCGCAGACGAGGAATTTGTTAACTTAGGTGCGCTGACAGACAAGCTTCAAGAGCACCAGCAATTTTCCGAAATCCTTCTCGGTTGGGATGAACGCCATCGGGGAGATCGTCAAGGCTGAGGATATTATATAAATCAACAAAATCTATGGGCTTCCCTGCTTGTTGTTTTTCCTTGACTAACTCCTCGCTGTTTTGATTGTATAGTTTAACTCGCTGATTTAAGGTGGGTTCAGACATTGGCGGAATTGCAGCGACAAAGAGTTTAACATTGGGTGCAGTTTCAAAAATGCGATCGATTAATTGGTTGAGGCGATAGCTTGCAGTTTCTACTTGATACCATTGTCCGATATTATTGGTGCCGATGAGGAGCAAAATAATATCGGGTTGGAAGGTTTGCAGCCACTCCACAACCCGATCGCAAATTTGTTCGATCAGCCAACCGGAATGTCCCTCGTGATGCTGAGAGAGTAAGGTATCGGGGCCATTGCTTAGGGAACCGACAAACTCAATAGCATAGCCTCGATTCTCCATTGCAGGCTGTAAATCGATGCGATATCCTCCTGGTACGAAGTATCCATCGGTAATTGAGTCACCTAGGGGCATTATTTTGATGGGACTATTTCCCGGTGAATCAGTGTTGCTGGAGAGGCTTGAAGGATCGGGATTTTGATTTTCCACGACTATGTTTGATAAATAACTAAGTTAACTACGCTTCAGTTTGTAGTGAGGACTTCAGTCCTTTTCCCTTTGTCTGAAGAAGGACTAAAGTCCTCACTACGAACCTGGATGAAGAAGGACTAAAGTCCTCACTACGAACCTGGATGAAGAAGGACTAAAGTCCTCACTACGAACCTGTCAGTGCAGCAATTCTTCTAGTTTTTGCTGGTTCCACAAATACTGATAAAGCCCTGTTTCCTTTACCAATTCTGCGTGAGTGCCGCTTTGCACTATTTCTCCCTTTTCCATGACGAATATGCGATCGGCACTCGCGGCTGCTGACATTTGGTGCGAGATAAAAATTACGGTTTTGCGATCGGTTCCGGTTGCCAAGTTCTGCAAAATATCGGTAGCAGTTTGATTGTCCACGCTGGAAAGAGCGTCATCTAAAATTAGCACGGGAGCGTCAACTAACAAGGCTCTAGCTAGTGCTGTTCGCTGCCTTTGTCCGCCGGATAAGGTAATGCCGCGCTCGCCGACAACTGTTTTGTACTGTTGCGGAAAGTTGAGGATTTCGGGGTGGATTTGTGCCTGTTTGGCGGCTGCTTCAATCTGGGGTTCTTCTGCTAAAGGATTGCCGTAGCGGATGTTATTCTTGATGGTAGTACCGAACAGAAAGCTTTCTTGGGGCACGTAGGCGATCGCCCCGCGCAACTCCCTCAACTTCACCTCGGTAATATCCTGCCCGTCTACAAACAACTCACCCGCATCGATATTCAGCAAGCGCGGCAGGGCATTAGCCAAGGTTGATTTGCCAGAACCGATCGCCCCAACAATCGAGACTGTTTCGCCCGGTTTGATGGTAAAATTGACATCTTTGAGCGCGGGTATCTTAGCGCCTGGATAGGTATAATTCAAATTGCGAGCGACTATTTCACCTTTGACAGGAGTTGGCAAGTCCGCTGCATCGGGAGCATCCTTAATTTGCGGTTCCACAGTCAAAATTGATTCTATGCGATCGACACTGACTTCTCCGCGCTGGTAAGCAGTAATGGTGAAACCCAACAGCGCCGTCGGAAATACCAAACGCTCGACATAAATCAGCAATGCCACAAAATCGCCGATGCTAATTTCGCCCTTAGCAATTGCTCCGCCACCTGCTGAAAGTAGTACCAACAAACTGATGCTGGCTAAACCGCCCAGTAGTGGAAAAATAAAGTTTCTAGTTTGGGCTAATGTCAAATTTGCTGATAGCAACTTGGCGTTACAATCGCGAAAAGCTCGACGTTCGTTTTCTTCTTGAGCATAGATTTTAATTACGGACATTCCGCTCATATCCTCTTGAATTAAATCGCTCATCGCCGATAGTTCTTCTTGGACTGCTAGTTGCTGGATGCGAAGTTTGTCGCTAAATAACTGTACCAAAACTAGCATTAATGGATAAACTGCGATCGCCAACAGCGTCAGCCGTACATTAATCCCCAGCATCACCGGCAAAGTCAAAGCATAAGCAAAGGCTGTATTCGCCAAACTCAGCACTGCAAAACCCACCAAGCGGCGAATATTGTCCAAGTCGGAAGTAGCGCGATTAATTAAATCCCCTACAGTATTGGCAGCAAAATAAGACGGTTCTAATGTTAATAAATGATTAAATATTTGCTGTTTGAGGTCAAATTCTACTTGACGCCCGACGCCAAACAGCAGAATCCGCGATGCCATCCGAATTCCCCACATGATTGAAGCTAGTACGAGAATCAGTATCACGTAGTTGAAAACTTGGTCAAATTTAGTCGCCACTTGGAGTGTGTCAACTGCATTCCGAATCAGTAGGGGAATGTAAACGCCCACAGCATTGACAATTAATAAGGAAAAAACGCCCCAGAATGTCGGTTTCCAGTGCGGGCGCATATAAGAAATGAGTTTTTGCAGTCGAGAATAACGAGCCATAGGTATAACAGTTGACAGTTGACAGTTGACAGTTGACAGTTAGTACCGAATTTAACCGTTGATGCGTATAGCAGTTGACAGTTGACAGTTGACAGGGGGCACTCCAATATCCGATCGGGCGATATGTCACAAACCACATTATATCTATGAGGACACGGCAGTGCCGTGTCCCTACAGCGGGTATGTAGGGACACGGCAGTGACGTGTCCTGGGCCACCGTTGGGGCCCGCCCTTTTCCCCAAATCCGCCCCCGCCAGCCCCACACTTCTGAGGGACACGCTACAATCTAAAGTCGATCGACTTAGCACTCAGAGTCAGAGAGTGCTAAATTTGCTAATGTAAGCGCAAGGAGACAAACATGACCAAAATAGTTGCATTTAGCGACAAATCTCGGCGGGCACTGGAACGCGGCGTCAATCAACTCGCCGATGCAGTCCGCATTACCTTGGGCCCCAAAGGCCGGAATGTCCTACTCGAAAAGAAATTCGGCACTCCCCAAATCGTTAACGACGGTATCACCGTTGCTAGGGAAATCGAACTCGAAGATCCTCTAGAAAATGCTGGCGCTCGCTTAATTCAAGAAGTCGCCTCCAAAACTAAAGATATCGCAGGCGACGGCACCACCACCGCTACCGTGATTGCCCAATCCCTCATTCGCGAAGGTTTGAAGAATGTCGCAGCAGGCGCCAATCCAGTCGCACTGCGCCGCGGGATTGAAAAAACGATCGCCCATTTAGTCCTAGAAATCGCTAAATTAGCGAAACCAGTCGAAGGATCTGCCATTGCTCAGGTCGCCACTGTCTCCGCCGGTAACGACGAAGAAGTCGGCGACATGATTGCTCAAGCAATGGAAAAAGTCACCAAAGATGGCGTCATTACTGTTGAAGAGTCGAAATCTCTGTTGACAGAATTGGAAGTTGTCGAAGGGATGCAGTACGATCGCGGATATCTTTCCCCGTATTTCGTCACCAACAACGATCGCATGGAAGTTGAGTACGAAAACGCTCGCATCCTGATTACCGACAAAAAAATTAACTCCATTCAAGAACTAATTCCGCTTCTTGAAAAAGTTGCCCGCACCGGTTCACCGCTGATCATTATCGCCGAAGATATTGAAGGTGAAGCTTTGGCAACTTTGGTCATCAACAAAGCACGCGGTGTATTGAATATCGCAGCTACCAAATCTCCTGGTTTTGGCGAGCGACGCAAAGCCATGCTACAAGATATCGCCGTTCTGACCGGCGGTCAACTGATTTCTGAAGAAGTCGGACTCAGCATTGATACCGCAACACTAGAAATGCTCGGTACCGCCCGCAAAATTACGATCGACAAAGAAAACACCATCATTGTCGCTGGCGACGAACACAAAGCAGACGTGTTATCACGGATCGAGCAAATCCGCAAGCAGCTAGCAGCGACGGATTCTGACTACGATAAGGAAAAATTAACCGAACGCATTGCCAAACTTGCTGGCGGTATTGCTGTAATTAAAGTAGGCGCAGCTACCGAAACCGAACTCAAGGATCGCAAACTCCGCATTGAAGACGCCCTCAACGCTACTAAAGCTGCTGTGGAAGAAGGTATCGTCGCTGGAGGCGGTACGACGCTGATTCACCTGATTACAAAAATTGATGCCATCAGAAGCACTTTAGACGCTGAAGAGCAAATTGGCGCTGATTTGGTTGCAAAAGCTTTGGAAGCACCTTTGCGTCAAATCGCTGATAATGCCGGTGTTGAAGGTTCGATCGCGATCGAGCGAGTGCGGGCTAGCGAGCTGAACATTGGCTACAACGCTCTCACCGACGTTTACGAAGATATGATTGCCGCTGGAATTATCGATCCGGCTAAGGTAGTGCGATCGGCTTTACAAAATGCCGGTTCCATTGCTGGCATGGTTTTGACCACTGAAGCTGTAATTGTCGAAAAACCCGAGAAGAAAAAAGCTGGTGGCGACATGGGCGACATGGGCGGCATGGGCGGCATGGGCGGCATGGGCGGCATGGGCGGCATGGGCGGCATGGGCGGCATGGGCGGCATGGGCGGCATGGGCATGATGTAGTCATTAGTCATCAGTCATTAGTGCGAACGTCCCCCCCCCGAGCGAACGGGGAGCATCTGGGTTTTGCATTTGTAGTGCTGTCCCGCTCGCGTGCTTTATAAAGCACGCGAGCGGGGACAGCACTGAAAGAAAAAATGCTTTTTGCAAAAATGAGATGCTCCCGAGCGAACGTTATTAGTCATCAGTCATCAGTTAGCAGCTAAAAACTGCCTGGTGACTGCTGGCTTTTGATCCCAAAAATGTCTCTAGCGTCTTTCGGGTGCGCACTGCCCACCTGAAGCTATTAAAGATTTTTCCAAGCAAACGCCTCTTTCCCCATCTCCCCCTCTCCCCCTCTCCCTCTCTCCCCCTCTCCCCATCTCCCCCTCTCCCCATCTCCCTCTCCCCCTCCCTCTTCTCCTTTTGTATCCGATGCGTCTTGTTGAAAAAAAGAGCAGATGCTCTAATTAAGTTATATTCCAAAACATACTATTTCCTGAAATTTTTTGTATTATAGGGAACGGGCCGAAAATTGTACCGGGAACGCCAGCAGTAAAGTGCGAAAAAATATTTGAGTGAGTTAAACTAACTTTAGGAAAAATTTAAAGCTTAACTTGCAAGTGATCAAAAAATACCCATGCAGGAAGTTATCAACTCGTTACAGTCTTTTTTCTCTGACTCTGTTGATGCTTTCCTAGAGTGCGATCGACAGCAAAAGTACATATCGATTAATCCTGTAGCTGCTGCTTGGATGGGATTGGATCCGGCTGAAGCAGTCAACAAAACGAATCGGGAATTGTTGAAATTATATCCCAATAATACAGCTCTAAAAAATATAATCTCTCAGATTGATTCCTGCCTGCAACAAGTATTTATCACAGGGGAAAAAAAGCTGGCAATTCACGAGGTGACGGCGGCAGATGGCGGGATTAAAATTTACGAAACGGCTTACACGCCAGCGCTGGATGTCGCTAACAATCAGATGCGGGTGTTGGGTGTCGGTAGAGATATAACCAGGCACTACCGCTGGCAGCAGCAGAAAACTCAACAGTTGCGTCGCTCGAATCATTTACTGTGGTTGAATGCAGCTAACAGTCCCCTGGCAATGGTAGGCTGGGATGAGAATTTTCGGATCGTTCAGTGGTCGAAACGTGCTGAAGAAATATTTGGCTGGACTTCCGATGATATGCTGGGCAAGCATTTCGGCGATTTGGATTTGGTTTGCGAGGACGATCGAGAGGCTGTAAGTGCGATCGAACTCGAACTAGCCTCCGGTAACGGCAATACTTCAATCAATCAAAATAAAACCAAATGCGGACAAGTTATTTGGTGTCGTTGGTTCAACTCGATTATTCGC
This sequence comes from Microcoleus sp. PH2017_34_RAT_O_A, assembly GCF_020737885.1. Classification (NCBI taxonomy): domain Bacteria; kingdom Bacillati; phylum Cyanobacteriota; class Cyanophyceae; order Oscillatoriales; family Microcoleaceae; genus Microcoleus; species Microcoleus sp. PH2017_34_RAT_O_A. The sequence goes on from NZ_JAEQDD010000016.1 coordinate 54,723, forward strand.
AGCGGCGACACTTTTACAGTGCTTTCTTTGGTGGAAGATATCACGGATCGCAAACGGCTGGAAGCAGAAAAAGCCCAAGCTTCTCGCCTCACAGCAATGGTAGCCGATGTCGGTATTGCCCTCACCAAACACCCTCAAGATATCCTGCTTCCCTGTTGCGAGGCAATGGTACGAAATCTCGATGTCGCCTCTGCTGAAATTTGGACTTTTAACTCTCAATACAATATTTGCGAGTTGCAAGCAACCTCTGGAATCTACAGCCGCACAGACGAGGTTGCTAGATTTATTCAAAATAAGGTTAACTCGATCGCCGAACAGCAAAAACCACTATTTGACTGCCGATTTGAACTGAATCATTTGGGGCTAGAGGAGCAAGAATGCGGGGAAGCCACGCCAGCACACAGTTCGCAATTAGCAATTATCGACAGCAGTCACAATCGGGGAAATTGCCAAATCCCCAAGCAAATTCTTACCTTCGCCGGCTATCCTTTAATTGTCGAAGAAAGGCTAGTGGGAGTCATGGTAATTGTCAGCCACCAGTCGCTGACAGTACCCTTTGAAGAAACTTTAGGATCCGTTGCCGATGTCATCGCTTTAGGCATCGAACGCAAGCGCGCAGAAGCTGAATTAAAATCAGCTAGAGGGTTCCTCAATTCCGTAGTAGAAAATCTGCCGTTGGGAGTTTTTGCTAAAGATGCTTCTTCGCTAAAATTCGTGCTGTGGAATAAGGCGGGGGAAACGATCGCAGGTGTGACATCTCAAGAGGCGATCGGCAAAAATGACTACGATATTTACCCGAAAGAGCAAGCTGACGTTTTTACCGCTCAAGACAGGGAAATATTGACCAGCCATCACAACCAATCTCTGGTTAAAGAAATAGCCGAAGAGCCGATCCAAACTCGCCACAAAGGTATGAGAATACTGCACACCCGCAAAGTGCCAATTCTCGACGCTCAGGGCGAGCCTCAGTACGTTTTGGGGATTACAGAAGATATCACCGAACGCAGGCAGGTAGACGAAAGCGTGCGCCTCTACGACCAAATTGTCGAGAATATGCAAATTGGTTTGTACGTCTACCATTTGGAAAATATAGACGATGATAGCACCTTGAGGGCGATCGCCTCGAATCCCGCTGCTACGCGGTTTACCGGGCTAGAAATGGCCGACGTTTTGGGCATGACAATCGACGAGATTTTTCCGCATTTGCGATCGAAAAACATTCCCCAAGCATTTGCTGAAGTAATTCGCAACCAAAAAGCTGTAGAAGTTGAAGATATTGACAGCGACGAATCGGGAAAAATAACTCGTGCTTTTTCTATTAAAGCTTTTCCGTTACCTAACAACTCCGTAGGCGTGGCATTTGAAAATATTACAGATCGCAAGTGCCTGGAAGTAGAACTGCAAGTAGCATTGGCACAAACCGAACGTTCGGAACAACTTCTGCGGACGGTAATCGACAAAACCAGTGACTGGATTTTTGCCAAGAATAAACAATTTCGCTACATTTTGGCCAACAACAGTTTAGCCGAAGCGATCGGTAAAACAGTCGAAGAAATAATTGGCAAATCAGATTTAGAATTAGGATTCTCAGAAGAGCTAGTATTTGGAAATTCCGCACAAAATATCCGAGGATTTCGCACAGACGACTCTGCTGTACTGGCAGGCGAAATCATCCACAATCCCTGCGATGCCGCAACTGTTGCTGATGGTTCAATACATATTTTAGATACCAAAAAAGTCCCTCTGCGCGATACTGAAGGTAATATATTTGCAGTGCTAGGTTTTACTAACGATATTACAAAACGCCATGAATCGGAAGCAGCTTTGCGTAGGAGTGAAGCCAGATTTAGGTCTTTGGTTGCTAATATTCCCGGGGTGGTTTATCGCTGGCAGTGCGATTTTTCAACAAGTTTTATTAGCGAGGCAATTTACTTAATAGCGGGCTACCCGGCTGGGGATTTTATTTCGCGTTTGGACAGCAAAGGCAGAACTTTTGCTAGCATTATTTACCCCGAAGATTTGGCAAAAGTAGAAGCAACTATTCGGCAAGGAATAGAAAATAAACAGTCTTATAATTTAGAATACCGCTTGCTAGCAGCAGACAGCACCGTTAAATGGGTGTGGGATAAAGGTTCTCCAGTGTTCGACGCCGATGGGAGCGTTTCCTGTTTGGATGGGGTAATTTTGGATATTAGCGATCGCTACTACGCCCAAGAAGCATTGCGCCAAAAAACTTCTGAGTTGGAATCTGTTTTTCTAGCATTGCCGGATCTGTATTTCCGCCTCAATGCTGACGGCATTATTTTGGATTATTTGTCAGGAAATTCAGGGGATTTGTACCTGAATTCCGACTCTTTTCTTGGCAAACAAGTGACCGATATATTGCCAACAACCGCCGCTAGCCAGCTAGAACAGGCTCTACTGGAAGTTGCCGAAAATAGAACTCCAGTTAGTCTAGAGTATTCCCTATCCATGCCGTCTGGGGAAGAAACCTATGAAGCGAGATTGCTACCTTTTAACTCGAATCAGGCAATAGTTATCGCCCGCAATATTACCAAGCGCAAACAAGCCGAATCAGAATTAAAAGATAAAAATCGCGAACTAGAGCAAACCTTGGAACAATTAGGCCGGACTCAAGCTCAATTAATTCAAGCAGAAAAGATGTCGAGTTTGGGACAGCTAGTAGCCGGAATTGCTCACGAAATCAATAATCCTGTTAGTTTTATTTACGGCAATATTATTCACGCTAACGAGTATGCAAAAAATTTGCTGCAACTGTGTAGTTTGTATCAAAAAAATTACCCGCAACCAGTGACGGAAATCGCGAATTTTGCTCAAGAAATAGAAGTAGAATTTATGCAAGAGGATTTCCCGAACCTGCTGAATTCAATTGAAAATGGAGCCGATCGCATTCGCGAAATTGTTCTGTCTTTGCGAAATTTTTCCCGGCTGGAAGAATCTGATATTAAGCGTGTTGATATTCACGAAGGAATTGACAGCGCGCTGTTAATTTTGCAACACAAAATCAAAGAAAATGGTAAAAATCGCCAGATTGAAATAGTCAAAGAATATGGAATACTGCCACCGATACAGTGCTATGTCGGACAGTTAAATCAAGTGTTTATGAATATACTAAGTAATGCAATTGATGCTTTGGCAAATGTTAGAAATAGAAAATTGGAATTCGCGAGTGCAACGGATGGGGAACGGCAAAACTTTCCTACTTTACCTTTGGCTTGTGACGCATTTCCTTTGATTCGGATTCGCACGGAGGTGTTGGATAACAATCGAGTGGCGATCGCAATTTCGGATAACGGGTCGGGAATGGCAGAGTCTGTTAAATCTCGGATATTTGACCCGTTTTTTACTACCAAACCAGTCGGTAAAGGTACTGGTTTGGGGCTGTCTATCTCCTATCAGATTGTGGTGGAAAGACACAGGGGCAAGCTGGACTGTATTTCCGCGCCCGGTGGTGGCACTGAATTTGCGATCGAGATTCCTATTAAGCAAAGGTAATTGGTAATTGGTAATTGGTAATTGGTAATTGGTAATTGGTAATTGGTAATTGGTAATTGGTAATTGGTAATTGGTAATTGGTAATTGGTAATTGTAGGGGCGAAGCATGACCGCAATCAATATGAGATGATAACTAATAACTTATATGCGGTCATGCTTCGCCCTCTTCCTCTTCCAAAACCAGATGCACCCGTGATTGGTGATTGGTGATTGGTGATTGGTGATTGGTTATTTAATATAGCGGAGGCAAAACAACAGATTTATTATAAAACATTTATTTGGCTGCGATAATTATACAAAAAAAACTGGTTTTCGATACCTCCCTAATAAGTCACATTCAAACTTATTCATGCCAGATTTAATTGGTAATTATCCAAAAAAAATGATAACCTAATTAAAGATACTAAAAGTAAGGAATATCAACATGGTATACAAAAGCATACATACTTCTAGTGCCGTCACCAAACCAATTAAAGATGATGATGATTCCTACGTTGACTATTTTTATGACGATCCGGGAGCGCTACCGGGAACTCTCGATTTAGAACCCGATGCGCCACCTCCTGAGATTGTATTAATTGACTATTGCGAGACAGGAGCTACCCGAGTCCAATTGGCAAATCCTAGAGAAGCTGCTGCCTATTTAGATACAGAATCTGTTTCTTGGGTGGATATGTTGGGATTGGGAAACAAAGAAACCTGGAGACAAATGGGCGAAGTATTTAATTTGCACGTTATGGCTCAGGAAGATGTAGTTAATGTTCCTCAACGACCGAAAGTTGTAGACTATGAAGAACACCTTTTAATCATTGCTTGGATGGTGATGATTAAACCAAATTCAGATAATTTTCATAAAGAACAAGTAAGTTTTATTTTGGGCAAGCATTACCTACTAACTGTTCAAGAAGAACCGGATTATGATTGTTTTGACCCGGTGCGAGTTCGCATTCGCAAAGGACAAGGAACTATTCGCAAGCACAAAGCAGATTATCTGGCTTATACTCTCCTAGATTCGATTATAGATGGATTTTTCCCTGTATTAGAAGTTTACGGAGAGCGGATTGAAGAGTTAGAGGATGAAGTGGTGGTGCGCCCAACGCGAAAAACTCTTGAAAAAATTTATAAAATCCGGCGAGAATTGCTGACGCTGCGCCGCGCCATTTGGCCGCAGCGGGATGCAATTAATGTTTTGATTCGCGATAGCAGCGATTTGATTAGTCCTGAGGTGCGAATTTATCTGCGCGATTGTTACGATCACACGGTGCAGGTGATGGATATGGTGGAAACTTATCGGGAGTTGTCTTCGGGTTTGATGGACGTTTACTTGTCTTCAGTGGGGAATAAAATGAATGAAATCATGAAATTGCTGACGGTGATTTCGAGTATCTTTATTCCTCTTACTTTTGTGGCGGGAGTATACGGGATGAATTTCAATACAGAGAAATCACCGTTGAATATGCCGGAACTGAATTGGTATTTTGGCTATCCACTTTGTTGGGGGCTGATGCTAGCGATCGCCTCTACTTTAGTTTACTTCTTTTGGCGGCGCGGATGGTTTGAGAATTTTTCTACTCTTAAGGATGACTGAACCCAGGAATTCGATAGAATGCGATCGCCACCCAGGACATTTTTCGGGAGAGGGTGTTGATATGTTTGTTAGCTCTGATTTATTTTAATGGGAGATGCTTCGGTTCAGGTACAATAAATCTGGGGAAAAAGTAGGCGCAGGCGGTTGCGGATTAGCGAAAGCTAGTCTGAGGAAAGTCCGGGCTCCCGAAAAACCAAACTTGCTGGGTAACGCCCAGTGCGAGCGATCGTGAGGATAGTGCCACAGAAAGATACCGCCCCCCATTTAGAGATTGGAGATTGGAGATTGGAGATTGCATCAAAAATCGATCGTCAAAAATCGCAAAGTGTTAGGGGTAAGGGTGCAAAGGTGCGGTAAGAGCGCACCAGCAGCATCGAGAGGTGCTGGCTAGGTAAACCCCGGTTGGGAGCAAGGTCGGAGGGACTATGGTTGGTTTTTTACCGGTTCCGTTCTTTGGTACCGCTTGAGGCGTCTGGTAACAGGCGTCCCAGATAGATAACTGCCCTCGAAAACTGCTTGCAGTTGAGAGAACAGAACCCGGCTTATGTCCGACTTTTTCCCCTCCAATTTTTCGGTAAGGTTCGCCCATCAGCACCCGCACAAATATTTGGGTAACGGAACATTTGGTTTTGTAATGACAAGCTTTTTTCTTAAAATGAATTTGATATTCTTTTCAACAATTCATGCTACTTTATACAAGCTCTAAACCTGGATAGTCATCAGCAAAGGAAATTCGCAATTATAATAAAATCCTAAATGCCCAATCCCCAATCCCCAATCCCCAATCCTAAATCCCCAATCCTAGGGTGCATCTGGTTTTTCAAGAGGGCGAAGCATGACCGCATATAAATTATTAGTTATAATCTCATATTTACTGCGGTCATGCTTCGCCCCTACAAACATATTTGCAAAACCCAGATGCACCCCAATCCCCAATCCCCAATCCCCAATCCCCAATCCTAAATCCTAAATCTAAAATCTAAAATCTAAAATCTAAAATCTAAAATCGTATGATTTATCCAGGTCGCCAAAAGCAACTTGAAATATTAATTGAAAAATTGGGGCTACCGAAGGATGCTTCGATCAAATGGCATCTTGTAGATTTAGCTTTGACTCATGCTAGTGCGTCTGCTAAGGCAAATTACGAGCAATTAGAGTTTGTCGGCGATGCTGTGGTGCGGCTGGCGGCTTCGGAATTGTTGTTTGAAATTTATCCTGACTGTGCGGTGGGGGAATTTGCTGCTATTCGATCGATCTTGGTGAGCGATCGCATCCTTGCTAAAATCGCTGACAGTTACGGGTTCGATCGCTATTTAATCGTTTCCAGCAGCGCCGCCTCGGACAAAACAGGCGCAGTGCCCAGGCTGGCAGATTCTTTGGAAGCCTTGCTAGCCGCCCTTTATTTGAGTGCCCAGACGTTAGAATTAGTTCGCCCTTGGCTCGATCCTCACTTTCAGCGCCTAGCGGCGGAAATTCGCAGCGATCCCGCCCGCCAAAACTACAAAGCTGCCCTCCAGGAGTTGACTCAAGGCAAATATAAAACTTTGCCCAAATATAGCGTGCGAGAAACCGGGACAGTACAGGGCGGCGAGGATCGTTTTACCGCCGAGGTTCACATTCAGGGAGAGTTGGTAGCAGAGGGAAAAGGTCGATCGATCAAAGCGGCCGAACAAGCAGCGGCTCAGGCAGCTTTCAATAAATTAGTCAGTAGTGAGTTGACAGTTGACAGTTGACAGTTGACAGTTGTAATTGGGGATTGGGGATTGGTAATTGGTAATTGGTAATTGGTAATTGGTAATTGGTAATTGGTAATTGGTAATTGGTAATTGGTAATTGGTAATTGGGGATTGGGTGCAGCGGCTTGTGCAAGCAAATATGTTTGTAGGGGCGATCGCATGACCTCCGTCAATATGAGATTATAACTAATAAATTATATGCGGTCATGCTTCACCCTCTTCAAAAACCAGATGCACCCTTGGGGATTGGGGATTGGAATTGGCATTTTTTAGGATTCAAAGAGATCCAATTATTACCAATAATGCTATAATGGGTGTGCGATTCTTGAAATTATCATCAATGAAAATCGGAATAGCTGTATTGGGTGCCGGACGCTGGGGAGTTAACCTAATTCGCAACTTTCTCGAACATCCCAACAGCGAAGTTTTAGCGGTGGTAGACCCGAATCGAGATTCATTGGTGGCTGTCCAAAAACAGTTTCATCTGCATCCCTCGGTGATTCTAGCTACCGATTGGTCACAAATAGAAGCATTGCCGGGACTAGATGCTGTGGCGATCGCCACTCCAGCCTCCACACACTACACCCTCGCAACCGCCACGCTGCAACAAGGCTACCACGTCTTAGTAGAAAAACCCCTCGCCCTCAACCTCAGTGAAGCAATAGAACTCTGTAAATTAGCCCAAAAACAGCAGCGACAACTCTTCGTCGATCACACTTATCTGTTTCATCCCGCAGTCGATCGCGGCCAAACGATTATTCAGCAGCATCAACTCGGAACCTTGCGCTACGGTTACGCCCAGCGCACCCATTTTGAACCCGTGCGGCATGATGTTGATGCCCTTTGGGATTTGGCCGTTCACGATATCGCTATTTTCAATACTTGGCTGGAACAAACCCCTATTCAAGTCAGGGCGACTGGTACTGTATTTCCGAAGTCAGAAGTCAAAAGTCAGGGGGAAGAAGCAATAAATCAAGCAGAAGGATTAGCAGATTTAGTTTGGGTAACGCTGACTTATCCCGACGGATTTCAAGCATTCATTCACCTGTGCTGGCTAAATCCCGACAAACAGCGGCGCTTAACAGTTGTTGGCAGTTTGGGAACTTTGATTTTTGATGAAATGTCGCCGGAAACTCCTCTAATTTTGCAGCGTGGTGGTTCAAATCGGGGGGGCGATGAGGATAATTTTGGCGAAAGTGCGTTAGCGAAGCCCGCCCCTACGGGGGCTACGCCAACGAAGAGGATCGCGTCGCCACCCACAAATCTCAGGTACCGGGAAGTGTTAAATTTAGAACCAGCAGAGCCACTGCGGCGAGTGTGCGATCGTTTCCTCAACTGCGTGCAAACAAATACCCCTTGTCCTAGCTCTTCCGGTGCGGCTTCCGTCGAATTAATCCGCATTCTCAGCACTTTGAGCAAATCCCTCGAACTTGGCGGACAGCCCCTGATACCATTTTAGATTTTAGATTTTAGATTTTAGATTAAGAAAATTATATTATAGCGGTTCTCAGAAAGATTCGCGGACGTTGTTGGGCTTGGGCCCTCTTAGTTTAGTGGTTATACAAGATGTCAGTCATACCTCATCTTTTTGAGAAAGGCTATATGTCCGTTGGAACGATCGCCCTAAAATTGGTTTGTAGTGAGGAATGCGAGTCCTCATAAAAATCCGAGGACTCCCATTCCTCACTACCAACATTTTTTGTAATTCACCAGACATAATATCAGTCATAACTTTTGAAATTTCCCTTTTCCTTTACCAAGTCCGGGCTGTGAAAATAAAAACTTGACTGCTGATTGACAGGCAAAGAAATCATCACCGCAGTACCTTGATCCACACCCGCGCTGTGCAGGGTAATGCTTCCGATCATAGATTCCATGATCCTTCGGGAGATAGCCAAGCCCAAACCGTTACCGCCAAACTTGCGAGTTGTAGAACCATCCGCCATCACAAAAGGTTGAAACAATTTCTGCTGCTGCTCGGGATCTATACCAACTCCGGTATCTTTAATTGTCACCACAACCCAATCGCTTTGGGTGTTGTTGGCGATCCTCTCCGAGGGCTGCGCTAACGCATTTTCCGGCACACTCCCGTTAAAACTACCAGAATTAGTCCTGGCTTCTAACCGCACAGATATACTAATGCTGCCCGACTCTGTAAACTTAACGGCATTGCTCAACACGTTTAAAAATACCTGTTTTAGCTTCTCCGGATCCGCATGAACAATAATCGGATCGTGAGCAGGTGGCAAGTTTAATTTTAAACCTTTTTCCTCAATTTGAGCCGCTTGCAAATCAATCGCGTCTTCAAGTACCTGAGTAATATCAACTACTTCTAACATCAGGGAGAAAGTGCCGGATTCTATTTTAGCAATGTCCAAAATATCATTAATAATATTGAGCAATTGCATTGAAGAGTCATGGGCGCGCTGCAAGAACTCCATCTCTTCATCTCGGTCATCGCAGTAGCCGTCACGCACAATTTGAATAAAACCAATAATTCCGTTGAGTGGCGTTCTCAATTCGTGAGAAATATTTCCCAAAAATTCATTTTTTAACTGATTGGCAACTTGCGCTTCCTTGGTTGCGATTTCCAATTCTCCTGCCCAGGTTCTGAGGCGCTGCACCATGCTGTTGAGAGCTTCTGATAGTTGATTAAATTCTCTAATTTGAAAATTTTCCGGCACTGCTAGGGGCGCTTCTGCTGTATCCACTGTCTGCGCGTAGTCTCTCAGTTTTTCCAAAGGACGCGCTAAGTCGCGAGACAGATATAAAGTCGCGATGATACTAGCAGCAACCAAACCCACAATTAAATTAAATAAAACTTGCTGAATTTCTTCCAAACCTGACAGAGCATAATCTAAACGAGAGACAGCTAAAATAATCCACTTGCTGTTCTCCTTTCTAGTTGAAGGACTCGGGATAGCAGCGTATCCTGCTAGCAACTCTACGCCATTTCTTTCAAAGGAAAATAGGTGGAGAAAAGCCTGTCCGCCAGCCATCGCCCTTCTGAGAATACTTTTTAGTCGATCGGCATCTGCCTCAGCATCGATATTGCGGCCCACGCGGTTGATATTCGGATGCGCCAAAATCGTCCCATCTTGGTCGATCGCCACCGTATAGCCAGCTAGAGAACCCTTCGGAGCACTGGTTTGCACCGGCAGGGCCGACTGCAAACTCAAAGCATAACTCAACTGCCGGGTGTTGCCCCGACGAGTGTAAACTGGAGCGCTCAGCACCAAACTAACTTGGCTGTCGCGAGCTTCTTTACTCGCATCTGGAAAATCCTCACCACCCGAAGCCACCTTCTTGCTGCTGGCTTTTCCCTGTCGCTGGAGAGGCCACGACAGACTGATGTAAACGCTCTTGTCATCCAGCAGAGTTTGCTGCTGCTGCACAGGCGGCCAAAACTTGGCAGGTAGCGACTGAATCGGCTGCTGCCCGCAAGTGCTAGCTATCACTTGATTTGTCTGTACATTAGTCAATTGCAAGCAATCAACCTGGGCTGGCAACCGCTGCCCTAATTGCGCGATAAACTTTTGATAATCCTTCGGCTCTACAGACTGCAACATTGAGTTTTCCGAAGCGCCGATCAGATTGGACTTCAGCGATTTCGACCACTGTTCAATAGTTTCTGCTTTTCTGACTGCACTTTCTGTCAAGTTTAGACGAGCAGTTTCCAGAAGCGTCGAGCGTGCCTTGCGATAGGTAACATACTCCCCCACCAGTAGAACAGGTACGCTGAGCAACAAAATCCGCGACAGTAAAATACGGCGAAAGGAGGATTGACCTAACTTAACCATAGGACATATCAAAATTAAGGTGCAACACCAACAGCGACCATAGTGCAATCAACCAGACGGAAAGCGCGAATCGGTCTAGGGTGCCCTGCTGACCAGACAACACAGCTTCAAAACAACATTTAAACACAATTATAGAAGCCACTGTAGTAATCTCGATTCTAAGTGTGCAACACAAAACTTACTCAAATCAAGCATTTGGCTTAAATTGACGTTTGCTTCCTGCTTCAACCAAGGATGACGGCATCTTGTTGTTCGCAGGCCTTAATTGGGCGCTTGCCTCAGGTACAATGCTCTGGCGGGCATTTTCCAGAATTATTGCTGCATTTAGATTGCAATTGAGGGAAACACCACATCGATCGCAGCTATATACAGGTTCCTTGAGAGGCATTTGCTGAATATTGCCACAGCAAGAACAGGTTTTAGACGAAGGAGACCACCTGTCAACCAGTTCTACCTTGGTTCCCCAAAATGCCACTTTGTAGGTCAAAATTCTGCGGAATTCATCAATACCTAAGCTCTCCAGGTCGATCGCTAATTTTTGATTAGCGATCGTGCCAGAGATATTGAGGTCTTCAATCCGAATCTGGTAGTATTTTCGGCTGATAATATCAGTTGTTATTTTTTTTTGCCCCAAAATTCGTCTGAGGTTAGCAATATCTGCGGGTTTTATTGGTAATTTTTGGTAGTATTTCCAGCCATTGTTAGATGCTCTAATTGTTTGAGTACGGTTCCCTGATTTCTGGTTGCGGTTGTACCACCGATTCTTGATCGACTTGATTTTTGATATTTTCAGGATTTGTGGTGCGATCGTGAATAAGCCATCTGACAACGTGGCAAAGCATTTGACACCTAAGTCAACACCAACAGTCTGAACTTGATGCACTCTGTGTAAATTTTTGTCATCAACAGGCAGATTCCAGGAGACCAACCCTTTGTCTGCTGCCCTAGAGATAGTGAATGTTTTGCTATAACTCACAAATGCTATTGGTTGCTTGAGTCTGAATTTTTCCAAACCAGGGATTGTGCTTTGCTTCCTCTTGAGTCGGACTTGGCGATTAGTAAATGGCATCATTGCTTCACCCTTTGCAGGATATACTCCTGATTTGTTTTTGCTGGTGAAACTATCACCTTTCTTTTTAAATTTGAATCGAGTCAAGCCTGATTTACCTAGTCGCCACCCTTGGATAGCTTTACCTAAATTATTCAGTGCTGATGGATAGATAGCTAATGGATAGCCTTTTATCCAAGCATACTCAGGCTTGATTTTTACCTGATTGGTAAAGACTTTCTGAATATCAGCTAATTGTTGAGAATCACTGGCTTTGATTTCTTCAAATTGCCATGACTGGGTTAGTATGGATAATCGCAAGTTATAAACAAGCCTCGCCAAACTTGCACAGCCATCTAGCAAAGAGCGTTCTTTATTATTCAGTTTTAGCTCTTGTTTCAGACTGTACATTGTTTTACCCTATTTGCAGGTATATCTGCAAATATATCAACAGCTAATAGAAAATGTCAATGACTTTCAAAAGGCACAATAGATTAGGTTTCCTCCCACACAATGAAGAACCATTTGATAAAATTCCACTACAAGCCAATGTAAAAGTAGGTGTGAGATCGAAAATAAAGGCGAGAGGGGATTGGCACAACCGTCTGAGACAAAAATTGGATGAATGGCTGCAATAATGGGAGCGAGATACGGAGATTTGAGGGATTTAGGCAGAAATTTTGCACGTCTGGTGACCAGTCTTTACTTAAAGATGCTCAGCAATTTGTTGGGCAAATGGCTGTGATTTGAATCACACTTCCATTTTCAATTCTCGGCTCGATTTGCAGCCGATCGCCCAGGGGTAAAATCTTTCAGGCTGACAGACGGCAGTGGGTTGAAGGTAGAATGGCATAGATGCACGGTTGCGACCGAAGGTAAGAGGCAAAAACTTGTGTCTCGGGCTAGCGATCGAGAGAGACTTCTGGCTCGATCGCACTTTGGGTCGCGAATGCCTTCGAGGGATACCCCATCAAATGGGCGATGCGAGATTTTGCACCCTGGGAAAGATTTTTTGTGACATAGGATTGATGCGGTAACAATAATTTACCTGTCAAACAATGAGACGATCGAGTCGCCGATCGACTCTCACAACCGTAATTCTGACGAACATTAGCCCAAACAGTGCATCCACGCCACGTCAATTTGCGACCTCGACAATAGTCTCATAGAGCGATGAAAAAAAACTCCACCAATTATACGTATTATTACACAAACAACCGTCCCAGATATCATCACGCTTATTTGGTATCTCCCCTTCTAGAAATGCTGGCGACACTTCAGGATGCCAGCCCGACAAAACTCCGAGTTTTGGATCTCGGCTGTGGCAATGGCAGCCTCAGTCACGTCATCGCAGAGTACGGCTGCGAAGTTGTCGGCGTTGACACTTCTGCACCCGGAATTGCCATCTCCCGTCAAAGTTTCCCAGAGTGTCAGTTTATCCAAGCAGATATTTATGAACTCCCCGATACCGATATGCTGAACTCATTTGATGTTGTCTTAGCCATTGAAGTAATCGAACACTTACTTTATCCGAAAGAACTGGCTAAAAATGCCAAATTATGTCTAAAGCCGGGAGGGATGCTAATTATTTCCACACCCTATCACGGCTATTTAAAAAACCTGATATTAGCTATTTCCGGCAAGTTAGAAAAACATTTTACCGTGCTTTGGGACAACGGACACATTAAATTCTTTTCAGTAAAGACCCTGACTAAATTATTGACTACAGAAGGATATACCGACATTAATTTTAAATTTGCTGGTCGGTGTCCCTATCTTTGGAAATCAATGCTATGTTCTAGTAAATTCAAAGAAAAACCTGAAAATCTATAAACTTTTATTGTTTTTAGTGGCGCTCAGTCAGCCGAATTAATTTCCTTAATTGACAATCAGCCATCAGTCCAAGTAAAAGATAAATTTCAGATTCAAAAATAAAATGACTGTTGGCGTTTGGCGCTCGAAAGGCTATGGCGGTTCTCGAAAAAGTAAAGTATGCCCACGGAAGCCACTCCAGGCCTATGCCTTATGTACCTCATCTTTTTGAGAAAGGCTATATTGTCGGGTCGGGGGTGCAAGTTCGATCGGGCTCGATCGGGCGAAAATGCCTGAAAAGACCAATGACCCATGACCCATGACCCATGACCCATGACCCATTAATCGCCTTTGCAATTCTTATTTTTTCCCTGACTTTTCCCTCAACATTCCACAGCGTTTCCACAGGCAAGTCTGAGGTTTTCCACAGATTTCAAAAAGTTTTCCACAGAAATTAACGGTACGGTCGGATCTTGCTGCGGAATTGGGGATTTCGTTAACCTCTTGCCAAATCCCTGATATAAACCTCTCATATGTAAACTTATGTAACAAAAAAGCCTCAAAAGGCTTATTTTTGCGTAAATCTTTTTTTTACATAAAGGAGTTTGTAATATTTTGCAACATTGACAAACCCACCTATTGATACGCACAATGATGCGACCGACCTAAAAAAAGCGCTCTGATTTCGGCTGTGCCTGTACCTGTATCCGGCCGAAAAGGGGGTTCTATTTTCAATTTATTAGCGAGACTAAAAAATGATGAACCCAACAGTCAGTATTTTTGCCGAAATTCCCGAAACGCTGCACGATTCTCTCAAAATTTACCTGGAAACTCATCCCGAATGGGATCTCGATCGAGTATTCTCCGCCTCCCTGTCGCTGTTTTTGTTGCAGAATGCCGATAGCGGTACGCCGGAAGCTTCCCGCAGCTACCGCCAAGCTGCCAGGGTTTATCTGGAAACTCTGTTTCAATCGCCTCAAGACTTGCACAGCAATAATGTAAGTCCTTTTTAGTTAAAGAGAGGGAGAGGGGGAGAGGGGGAGAGGGGAAGATTAATCGACAATTTTTGAGAAAAATGCTTTAGAAATACGGGAGAATTTACCGATTTTCAATTCCCGATTCCCAATTCCCAATTCCCGATTCCCGATTCCCAATTCCCGATTCCCGATTCCCGATTCCCGATTCCCGATTCCCAATTCCCAATTCCCGATTCTCAATTCCCAATTCCCAATTCGTTAATCTGCAAGCGGTTTTGCGGTATGCCCAGCAAAGAGCGAAAGCCGTGCAAACCCATGTAACATAAAGATTGCGATATTTTTATATATGTAACATGGAAGTTTTAGATACCTTGATTGTGGGTGCGGGGATTAGCGGTTTGAGTTTGGCGCACGCACTTCAAAAAGAAGCAACGAGTGCATCGCCACGGGCGATTTTGGTGGCTGAGAGTCAGGGACGTGTGGGCGGGAATATCACGACTGCGACAGGGGAGGGGTTTCTCTGGGAGGAGGGCCCGAATAGTTTTTCGCCGACGCCGGAGTTGCTGAAGTTGGCTGTGGATGTCGGTTTGAAGCAGGAGTTGATTTTTGCCGATCGCAAATTGCCTCGTTTTGTTTATTGGGAAAAGAAGCTGCAACCGGTGCCGATGACTCCTGGGGCGATGATTCAGTCTCAGTTGCTGAGTTTTCCGGGGAAACTGCGGGCGCTGTTCGGGGCTTTGGGGTTTGTGGGGCCGGCAATGGGTTCTCAACTTTCGCAGCAGGGTGATGAGGAAACTGTTTCTCAATTTTTCCGCCGTCATCTGGGAAAGGAAGTGATGCAGCGCTTGGTGGAACCTTTTGTGTCTGGGGTTTATGCGGGGGATCCCCAACAACTTAGCGCGGCGGCTGCTTTTGGCCGGGTAACAAAGATGGCTGATGCGGGTGGCGGGCTGGTGGCGGGGGCGCTGCTTTCTGCTAGGAAAAGACCCCCCCAACCCCCCCTTACCAAGGGGGGGCTAAAGACTGTTGCAGACCCGAATATTCCGAAGACTAAGCCGGGGGAGTTGGGTTCGTTTAAAGGGGGGTTGCAGGCTCTGCCAGAGGCGATCGCTGCGAACTTGGGCGATCGACTGAAACTCAACTGGCACCTGACTCGACTCGATCGCACGGAACGCGACACTTACATAGCTGTATTTTCTACGCCCGACGGACAGCAGGAAGTTGAGGCCCGAACCGTAGTTTTGACAACACCGGCCTATGTTACAGCCGAGTTGTTGGAGCCTCTGCAACCGTCCGTTAGCAGCGCTTTACAAGCTTTTACTTATCCTACGGTTGCCTCCGTTGTATTGGCATATCCGATCTCGGATCTCAAGGGTAAATTAGTGGGATTTGGAAATTTAATTCCGAGGGGGCAGGGAATTCGCACTCTGGGGACGATTTGGACATCGAGTTTATTTGCCGATCGCGCGCCTGCGGGCTGGCAAACTCTCACCAGTTATATCGGCGGGGCTACTGATTCGGGAATTGGCAATCTTGACGCCGAACAAATTGTTGGGGAGGTGCACCGAGATTTGTCTCAGATTTTGCTGAAGCCGGAGGCGGCGCAGCCGAAAGTGTTGACTGTGAAAATTTGGAAGCGGGCGATTCCTCAGTACAATTTGGGTCATTTCGATCGCCTGCAACAGATCGATCGGGGCTTAAAATCTTTGCCGGGGCTGTATTTGTGCACCAACTACTTTGGCGGTGTGGCTTTGGGAGATTGCGTGCGGAGAGGTTTTGAGCGGGCTCAAGAAGTGGACGAGTATTTGAACGGATAGTATCGATAGTTTTGAGTTGCTCCGGGTGAGCCACAAGCACTCGATCTAGCGCGTGGGAAGGGTTGGCTTACAAATATCTGGATGTCAATCGAAGATATTGGTTAACCAACCGCTCGTAAAAACCTGGACAAAGCTACCCAAAAGTAGTCAATGTTAGACATCTACGTTAGTAATTTTAGTCCACAGTCCTAAAACTACAGGAATA
>NZ_JAEQDD010000150.1:0-10450 GCF_020737885.1 Microcoleus sp. PH2017_34_RAT_O_A
ACAGGCATCTTGCCTGTTCCTAATTGTCAGCAACAGGCAAGATGCCTGTTCCACAAGAAATTCACTCTTTAGTGAAACAGGCATCTTGCCTGTTCCTAAACAAGTAATTGAGAATGGTGCAAAATGTGAGTTCAAACTGGCTTCTTCACAAGAACCTCAATCTTTTTAGCTGAACTGTAAACAATTTTCTTTCGTATTTCATCAGCGATTAGTATTAATGGTGGGCAGACGATTAGCAGCGACCATTGCCAGGTCGATAGCGGTGCAGTCGCAAAGACTTTTTGTAAAGGTGGGAAATAGATAATAGATAGAATCAGTACGCACTCAACCGCAATTCCTAACCAGATTAAAGGGTTGCTAAAGAAGCCCAAGCGAAAAATTGAAGTGCGCTCACTGCGGCAGGCGAAA
Source organism: Microcoleus sp. PH2017_34_RAT_O_A (assembly GCF_020737885.1). Lineage (NCBI taxonomy): Bacteria > Bacillati > Cyanobacteriota > Cyanophyceae > Oscillatoriales > Microcoleaceae > Microcoleus > Microcoleus sp. PH2017_34_RAT_O_A. The sequence continues at coordinate 409 of NZ_JAEQDD010000150.1, forward strand.
ACGTTTCCAATTTGGCAGGCTACGATCGCCGCCAGCATCATAGTTGTGGCTTGATGTTGACACTCTCAGCGCTGAAGCGACTGAGATTCTTAAGACATTGCGGTCTTAATATCCTGATTGCTCAGGTTCCCAAACTCAGCACGTTTGCTCATAGAGGGTGCTGATATCTTTTGGGCGTTTAGGTGTTCAACACCAGGTTTCGCGTCCTGGCCCACGTACCATTCTCAAAGCTCGATCTCTGATAGTTTTTGCAGCACCAATATCGGCGTGTTCGTGATATCCACATTCCACACAGATAAACTTTTCTTCATCTCTATTTTCCTGGTCGATATGACCGCAATTTCTGCATTCTTGGCTAGAGTGCTTAGGATTAACTTTAATTACGATTTTTCCTTGCTTTGCAGCCAGATACTCAATCTTTAATCCTAAATCGCCCCAGCCTGCATCGGAGATAGCACGATTCAATCCCTTTTTCCTGGATTGCCCATTCTTCAGAAACCTCCCAGTTTTCTCATCACTTTTTACCTTGCATCGGCGCATCATCCCAGAGATATTCAAATCTTCTAAGGCGATTGCATCAATGCTTCTAGATACAATCTTATTCGCAGTTTTCCATTGATACGCTTGGCGTTTATCACCAATTTTTTGATGAAATCTGCTAACTTTGATAGCTGCTTTTTTGCGGTTTTTACTGCCTTTTGTTTTGCGGCTAACCCGTCTCTGTCTAATTTTCAGAGTACGTTTAGCTTTTTTGTTGGTTGAAAATCTAGGGTTCTCAATTTGGTAGCCATCAGAAAGATGAACCAGTTTAGTGAGTCCTAAGTCGCAACCGATTACTTTGGGATTGTTACCGAGAGCTTTGGGGCTGTATTCAGGTACAGACTTATCTTCTATTCTCACGGAAACATACCAATCATTCTGTCGTTTCCTAACTGTGCAAGCCTTGATGGTAAAACCACTTGGGATTGAGCGAGAGTTGTGAAACCGCATCCATCCCAGTTTAGGTAAGTAGATTTTATTGCCCTTAATTTTCACCCCCATCGCATAAGTAAAAGATGTAAAATTACTGCGGTTCTTGAATTTAGGAAAACCCCTACCTTCAAAGAAGTTTTTGTAGGCAATGTCTAAGCGTTTAACATTCTGTTGTAAAACTGTTGAGTCTATTCTACTATACCAAGGTCTAGCCATTTTTAACTCAGGTAATGCTGTAATCTGAATGTCACCAGCACTTCGACGAGGATTTCGACGCTTACCTTCAAAGTCAAACTTAGAATCTTTCCAAGGATTTCCGGTTGCGCCACTTTTACTTACGAAGCAGGTCAATGGTGAAGCTTCGCTTTTTGTTCTGATGTCACAGTAGTTACCCTGGATAAACTGCTGATTGTACTGACAGATTCTGTCATTCAAGCACCAATTATACTGGCTTCGCAGCATATCTATCCAATCCGACATTTTTGATGATTGTGTTTGATTGGGTCGCAACTTATAAACATAGTTTGTTAGCAATCTGGTTCACCTCCTTAGTTTGTATTTTAACGTCTTTCTCTGCTTTCAAGTGTTAAGAATTAAGAAAAATTCACGGCGGTTGAAACCACCCGTGCCGCTTACATCGAGCGGGCTGAAGCCTCTGAGTTTTCCGCTTGCCGAATGTTTTTTTATAAATGCCACAATAATCCCGATCGCAAAAATGAAGCTTTCCTTGAGTTCCATACCCACCAACAGGTTAGTCAGCAGAAACACCAAAACACCCATGCCCAGGGCGATCGCCGTGATGACGTGCACCACGCTGTTGATTTGAACTTCCAGGGTGCTGGGTTCTCGTTTCACCGTTGTAGTGAGATGGGCAACCTGACCAAACTCGGTCTGAGTTCCTGTAGCGTACACGACCGCTAATCCACGCCCTGCCGCAACGGTAGAACCCGCAAAAACCAGATTGCTTGATTCGGAGGCACGCATCTTTTCAGTGGCTACAGGTTCCGCCGATCGGGCAACCGGCAGCGATTCTCCAGTCAGCACCGAGACATCGACATAACAAGACTGAGCCGAAACCAGTCTGGCATCAGCAGAGATGCGATCGCCCTCTTCCAATTGCAAGACATCTCCCGGAACCATCTCCCTGACGGGAATCTCACCTAGCGTCCCATCTCGATAGACTTTGGCTCGCGCGGGCAACATTTTATTGAGTGCTGTTAACGCTTGTTCTGCCTGGAATTCTTGCCAAAAACTGAAACCGGCATTAATCCAGATCACAGCCCAGACTGCCCAGCCGAGTTCTGGTGTACCCGAGACAAAAGCCAGTCCACCTGCAACCCAGAGCAAGAGTGCCATGAAATGAGTCAACTGATCGGTGAAGCGGAGTAATAGCGATCGCTTCGCTGGTTCGGGCAGTTCATTAAACCCGTAATGCTTAATTCTGATTGCTGTTTCTGCTTCTGAAAGTCCCTTTTGGGAAGTTGAAAGAGTTTCGTAGACTTGCTGAGTTGATAGTGTCCAAATAGGCGAATGAGATGCCATAAAAAGTCAACAAGTTGCCTCATAAGTTTGCTGCACGGTTGACAAGAGTGCTCCTATGGCTTCTTACTGCTGACTCCATCAGTGGTGCGCCCGCTGATTTCAGTTTCGTGGACGCGGTAAATTGCGATCGCCTCGGAACGTCCCTGACTATCAATCCAAGTGCGATTGATCGCAGGTGATAGCATGGGATTGCGCTCTTTGACGAGGTGCATTACTCGATCGAGATCTGCTTGCTCAGTCACGCGCAAAGCTCGACCATTGACAATAACACTGCGCCAATGAAGAGGCTCGCGTATTTCTTCAACCTGCAAACAAATTTCGGGATTCGCATCAAGATCGTGAGTCTTCATGCCGATCGTGGTAAACAGGTAAATGTCATCTGCTTCGAGATAATAATTCATGGGTATCACGTAGGGCTTGCCTTCGTGGATGCAGCCCAGATGACCGTATCCTACTGTGTGTAGGAGTTCGTGTATTTCTTTTGAACTCATTTCATCAATATCTAACATTACTATTTTCCTAAAGTTTTAGTTAATTAGTAGTATTCAATAGAAATAGTCCACGGTTTACATCTGTCATTAGATATAGTCGAGATCCTCACAAATCTTCTGCCCGCTTAGGAACGCAAATTAAATAATTTACACTCTTGAAAGTGGGATAGGCCAGAAGAACCCGTCCTTTCTGTACGGGTTCTCCTGCCCATCCCACAAGAATCATTAAATTGTAAGTTATTTAATTCTCATTACTTAATGGCTGCTTTTTTACCCACTGCTACGCTCGCTACAACTAAACAAGCTGTACCGAGGGCGATCGGCTCCGCCTGTTTCACCAAGCAAAATAGCCGAAGCCAGCAGGGTAAAAAATGGTTGCAACAACTGAATTTGACCTACCCCTGCAACTCCACCCATCGCCATCTCGTGATAGAATGTGCGTCAGAAAATAGCTTTTCCATGATTGAGACAATAACGTATTCTGACGCACCCTACGACTGTCTCTAGCCGAAGCTGCGGACACCAAAACCCTACCAACTAAAATCTAAAATCTAAAATCTAAAATTGGTTGAGGGTATTTTCTAGTTTTTCGGCAATGCCTTCAACCCAATTTTCATCTTGCTTGGTATAGCTGCGCGGCGCGTTAGCACCTAATATTAATACGCCTTGAGTGCCGATCGGCTGACAGATCACTCCTTGGGTATTTTCTGGCAAATAGTCGAATTCGATTTTGCCGGGATAAATATCGAGCTTTACTAAATAAACTGGTTTGTTTTTGTCGAGCACTCGCTGCAATATTGGCCCTGGCTTGACTTCGGGATTGATGCCTAAGATGCCGCGCCTCAATAAGACTTTTCCTTGATATACAATGACGATCGCCCTTGTGGCCGTATTTGTCAACAGCAAACGCGACGCCCAGGCTAATTCTAGCTTGACGGCATCGGGCAAATCCGGCGCCAGCTCGAAGCCTTCAGAGCCGGTAAGCTGTACCGAATCGGGCGATCGCGCTTGCACCTGTTGCCACAGCAAACCTGTTAAAATCAGCAGGGCGCTGATAATTACTCCCAAAACGTCCGATCGAGTTTGAGAGTCTGTAATTTGCTCTGTCAGTAAGCGGTTGACCACCAGCAGCGTACCTGCTAACCCTCCCGCAACTAAGGGTAATTGCCGCAATACTTTATTTGGATCAGATTTTGTCATTGGTCAGTTGATAGTTGACAGTTGACAGTTGATAGTTGACAGTTGATGGTTGATAGTTGTCATTTAGGCTTTGATGCACTCGCTCACCAAGAAACCGGGTTTTTAACCGAGATTGAGGGTTTTAACCAGTATTTTGGTTGAAAAACCCGGTTTCTGGATACCTATGCTTAAGTTTTATAAGGAGTAGTTGATAATTTAACAACTGCCAATTGCCAACTGCCAACTGCCAACTGCCAACTGTCAACTGCCAACTGCCAACTGTCAACTGCCAACTGCCAACTGTCAACTGTCAACCGACTTCGCCAATTTCGACAATGCGCTGGAATAGATAGCCGGTGCCGCGGGCGGTGAGAATTAATTCAGGATTGCTGGGGTCGTCTTCCAACTTTGCCCTCAGCCGGGAGATGTGAACGTCCACAACGCGGGTGTCTACGTGGCGTTCTGGCGTGTATCCCCAAACTTCTTGCAAAATTTCCGATCGCGAAAAAGGCTCTCCAGAACGGCTGACAAGCAGCTCTAACAAGCTGAATTCCATGCCTGTGAGCCGAATTCGTTCGTCGCCTTTATAAACTTGGCGCTTGTTGGTGTCAATCCTAATATTAGTTACGTGGATGACTCCAGAACTGGGAATGCCTGAAGCGCCGTTTTTGTCAACCCGGCGCAGTACCGAACGGATGCGGGCTTCGAGCTCTTTGGGAGAGAAAGGTTTGACGACGTAATCGTCGGCGCCCAATTCTAAACCGGTGATGCGATCGGCTACGTCTCCCAAAGCGGTTAGCATGATGATGGGTACGTCTGATTCTTTGCGTAACTCCTGACACACGCCGTAACCGTCGAGCTTCGGCATCATCACGTCCAAAACTACTAAGTCGGGTTCGGTGTTGCGAAATGTTTCGAGAGCTTCTTCACCGTCAGCAGCGGTGACGACATCGTAGCCAATCATGGAAAGGCGAGTCTCCAGAATGCGCCGGATACTGGCTTCGTCATCGACTACCAGAATTTTTTCTTTATGATTTTCCAAGTTACCGAGCACTCCTTAAGTTACATTTCAGATAATCTTAATTTTTTGTACCCTATCATAGAATATACAGATTGAATCGTGTATGGCGATCGGTCTGAAAGCTTGATAATTGCTTTAACTCAGACTTTTCTAAATGTTAGGGTGACTATTTATCATAGTAAACAATGCCTAAGCCTCGAATACAATATATTTGTCGGGAATGTGGGTATGATTCACCACAATATTTTGGCAGGTGTCCTAGCTGTCACAAGTGGGATTCTTTTGACGAGCAGTTAGAACCACATACTGCTGGTGGGCCACGGGCTGGTTTGACTGGGGTGACAACTAAGTCAGTGGGCGGTTCGCCTCCTGATAAGTCGAAGGGTCAACCAAAGGTATCTTTTAGATTATCGCAGATTTCCGACCAAACTCAGTCTCGCTGGCCTTCTGGCTATGGGGAACTCGATCGAGTTTTGGGAGGTGGGATTGTTCCGGGTTCGCTGGTGTTGATTGGCGGGGAACCGGGAATCGGGAAATCGACGCTGCTATTACAGATGGCGAATATGTTGGCGCGCAAGGATAGAATACTCTATGTTAGTGCGGAGGAGTCTGGTCAGCAAGTAAAATTGCGATCGCAGCGTTTGGGCGTGGCTAATCCGGTTAATTTGTCAAGCAATGGCGGAAATATATCTGATAGCAATGGGGAGGCTAAAACGGATTCCCAGGACAATTCAGCGGAGAATTTCTACTTGCTTCCAGAGACGGATTTAGAAGTTGTTTTGCGGGAGTTGGAAGCGCTGAAACCGAATGTGGCGGTGATTGATAGCATCCAAACTATTTATTTTGCTAATTTAACATCGGCTCCGGGTTCGGTAGCTCAGGTACGGGAATGTACGTCTGCTTTGATGCAGGTTGCAAAAAGGGAAAATATTACTTTATTCTTGGTTGGTCACGTTACTAAGGATGGATCTTTGGCGGGGCCGAGGGTTTTGGAGCATTTGGTAGATACTGTACTGTATTTTGAGGGCGATCGCTTTGCTTCTCATCGCCTTTTGCGATCGATGAAAAACCGTTTTGGCGCGACTCACGAAATCGGTGTTTTTGAAATGGTAGCCAATGGTTTGCGAGAAGTAGATAATCCGTCGGAGTTGTTTTTAGGCAATAAAGATGAATTTTCTCCGGGTACTTCGACGACGGTTGCTTGCGAGGGAACTCGACCGATTTTAGTGGAGATTCAGGCGTTAGTCAGCCCTGCAAGTTTTGGTGCGCCACGCCGTTCTACTACTGGTGTGGATAGTAGTAGATTGCAGCAAATTTTGGCTGTTTTGGAGAAAAGGGTGGGGATTCCTTTGTCTAAATTGGATGTGATTGTGGCGTCGGTAGGCGGGTTGAAGGTGGAGGAACCGGCGGCGGATTTGGGGGTGGCGATCGCAGTTGTGGCCAGTTTTCGCGATCGGGTAATTGATGCGCGCACAGTTTTGCTCGGAGAAGTCGGTTTGGGAGGACAAGTGCGGCCGGTGTCGCAATTAGAGTTACGGCTAAGGGAAGCGGCGAAATTGGGTTTCAAAAGGGCGATTATTCCTAAGAATCAATCCGTGCCAGATTTGGGGATGGAAATTATTCCGGTGGCTAGAGTGATAGATGCAATTATTGCAGCGATTCCGGCTACTCCTGCTCAGTTGCAGTCGGATGATATGGAAGTACAATCTGTTGATTTGGAGGAAGAGGATTTATCGAATTGAGTTAGAATGGTGATGTTGTAAATTGATATTAAGGAGGCACAAGTTATGTATCAAGTAGACATTGTTGAGGCTAAAGAAAAACTTCTGGAATTAATCGAAGCGGCGATGAGAGGTGAAGAAGTTGCCATTAGTAAAGATAATCAGCCTGTTGTAAAATTGGTAGTAATTCCCAAACAAGCTAAACCCAATCGGCAAGCAGGGAGTGCTAAAGGAATGGTTTGGATGTCCGATGATTTTGACGAACCTCTAGAAGAATTTAAGGAGTACAGATCATGAGGCTGTTGTTCAACACTCATGCCTAAACACGATCAAAAGAAAAAAAATATCGTTGTTTAGCAACAAACATTATGAGACGATTGCGAATAACCACACTTATTCAAGTCATAGTTATGGCAATCGTAACACTCTATCACGGTACAGATATTGAGAGTGCATTGGATATTTTGAATAACGGGTTAAATGGCGATCGCTTGCTAGTTTTGCAAACTCAGCCTGTACAATTAGGTCAAGGTTGGTACGCTGCGTTAGATCCAGAAGTAGCCTGGTTCTTTGCTGCCCTATCACCAGGTTTAGACGATTTAGGCTGCACAGTTATTGAAATGTCTTTGCCTGTGGTAGAATTAAACTATCTGCTGGATAGAGGAGAAGCTAGAATTGAGCCAATTGCCAATGTGATGTTCTCCGCACAGCAAATATGGTTTTCAATTAATGCCTTTGATTTTTTAAATGAAAAAGCTGACTTTCAACCTTGCCAGGAAGCAGGATAAATGAAAAACAATTACACCATGAACGATTTAAAAATTCGTTCTACAAATCGTACAACTACAGATAATGGCATTACTGCACATACTCATACTGTGTTGTTTGAGCGTCTGCTGACAGTTGAAGAACAGGAACAATTCACACAAATATTAAATAGTGTTTGCGAAACATTTGATTCATCACAAGGTTTAGATAATAAGTTTTTAGCTAATCCTCAAGTGACATTCACTGATCCTAACCAGGTACATTATACAGTGAATCAGCGCATTTTTGCAGGTTCGTGGAAGGATGAACTATTTGCTAGGTTAGTTGCATTTAGTCAGGAAGTTGCTAGTATTGCTGAACATGATGGAAATCCTGTCTTTAGCAAACTAACAAAGTTAAAGCAACTGCAAAAGTGGGCACAGTCACAGATTGACAATACTGCCCAACCTGAAGTTAGACCTGATATTGCAATTACAGTGTTGCAGTTAATTGATGAAGTTGAAAGGTTGCAGAATCAAGTTAAGCAAATAGAAACTAAATCACAAACTGCATAATGTTGTAAAAAACCAGATATAACAATCACGAAAGCCTACGAGTTTCCAGCAAAAGTCACAGAGGGCGGGAAAATAGAATTTCCCGATACCATCTTAAAATACTTAGCAGCTAACCAAGAAGTCAGAGTTATTGTTCTGGTGAAAGAAACAACTGATACAGAAGAGGAAAATTCTGCTATATTGGTTTGTAGTGAGGACTTTAGTCCGCATCCATTCCGAGGACTAAAGTCCTCACTACAAACCTTTTTTATTGCGCGTAATCGGACATGACATAATATAAAATCTCTGTCCCGGGTTAGAGAAAGAATACCATAAATATTGTATTATAGAGAATGTTTAAAAAATAGTTAATTTCCCAATTTTTAGAGGCGCGTTTTCACTCAAATATGAACAAGTCAAAAAGACGTAAAAATCAGTGGTCAAATGAACTAAACGATATCATTCGAGGTGCATCTGGCGGATTTTTGTTCGGGATTCCGCTGCTGTATACGATGGAGGTTTGGTGGATCGGTTCCTCTACTAAACCAGCGCAAATGTCGATCGCCATTATAACTACTTTTATCGTCGTTTTCTTGCTGACTCGCACTGAAGGCTTTCGCAAAACTAAGGACATCCGGTGGCGGGATGCTGCAATCGATACCGTAGAAGCGATCGCGATTGGCATTGTCTGCGCCGCTGTTATCCTGTTTTTGCTCCGGGAAATTACGCCGGATACTCCGCTGCAACAAGCTTTGGGGAAAATCATTTTTGAAGGCTTGCCCTTTGCCTTGGGAGTGGCCCTGGCAAGCGGTTTCTTGAGTGGCGATCGCTATCAAAGCTCAGATAGCGACAGCGAACCGATGATTAATCCCACTTTAGCAGATATCGGTGCTACTTTAATTGGCGCGATGATAATTGCTTTCAACATCGCCCCAACTGACGAAATTCCCATGCTAGCGGCAGCTATTTCGCCACCTTGGCAATTAGCAATTATCGCCGCTTCGCTGCTAATTTCCTACGGTATTGTATTCGCAGCCGACTTTACTTCTCAAGCAAAACGCCAGCAGCAGCGAGGAATTTTTCAGCGTCCCCTCAGCGAAACTGTGATGGCGTATTTAGTATCGCTGGTGGCTTCTGCATTTATGTTGTTTTTCTTCCACAAACTCAGCTTTGACGACCCTTGGTCTGTTTGGTTGGGCTATACGTTAGTATTGGGATTGCCGGCGACTGTTGGCGGCGCGGCGGGGAGGTTGGCGGTATGAGTGACAGTAATGCCGAAAGTAAAATGGAACAACCGGAAAAAAGAACTTTTGCTGAATGGGTAACATTTGCGATCGCCTGTTCGATCCTGTCTACCATCACCGGACTCGTACTTTACAACTGGGTGACTAAAAAACAGGAACCTCCTGTGATTTCTGTGACTCGCAACGAGCCAATTCGCGCCACCAAAGGGCAATTTTACGTACCGTTTAAAGTTACTAACACGGGCGGCGAAACGGCAGAATCAGTGCAAGTTGTAGCGGAACTGCGCGTCAAGGGCGAAGTCTTGGAATCTGGAGATCAGCAAATTGATTTTTTGTCAAGCGGTGAAACTAAAGAAGGAGCTTTTATCTTCAGCCGCAACCCCAGTCAAGGTGAATTGATTGTGCGATCGAGCAGTTATCAATTGCCTTAAAAAAGCTCAGATTCGGGAGTTTCAATATATCAAAAGTCAATTGATATAGCGGTTCTCAGAAAGATTCGCGGACGTTGTTGGGCTTGGGCCCTCTTGGTTTCAGTGGTTATATAACCTGTCAGTCATACCTCACCTTTTTG
>NZ_JAEQDD010000151.1:0-10343 GCF_020737885.1 Microcoleus sp. PH2017_34_RAT_O_A
TGAATTCATAAGTCAGATTGAACACTTGCATCACCTCCTTGTTTGATTTTACCCAATTTCTACAAAATGGCAACAGGATTTCTAGAATAAAGTAGTCCTGGAAGGACGAGGCTCTAACCCCCTAATTTTTGTAGAACAGGAGATCGAGGACATTGCAGTTTGTCCTGTGCCGGAAATACCGGAGCAAGTAGCGGTAGAAAAAAAATCTCCATACTGCTACTAACTGTGCTAATTTCAATGTGAGCTGTAAACAATCATGCGGGAAATCTGCCAGAGCGTGGAAACCATATTTCAACTGCTGTTAGACGAACTCAAAAAGTCCACTCGCGCGTCTGAGCAGAATTGCCAAGATGTAGCAGGGCGACTCGCAGCAGAAGTCAACAGGATATGCACAGAAAGTCAGAGAATTCAAAACTCGGGAGACATAGAGGGTTCAGCCCAGAGTCTAGCTCAGCACCGCTTGCAACAATGCCTCCACTATTACACTTTAGGCTCCGGGCCCGGGCGAGTAGAATTGCACAGTACCCTCAGCGCGATCGTCTATCGCTACATCACCCCTCCACAGGTGCAGTCTAGCTATCAGGCGCGAGTAGAACTGATCAAAGATTTCTTGCAAGGATTTTATCTGGAAGCTTTAAAGGCATTCCGGCGGGAAACCGAACTGCCACCTACCTACAGTCCTCGCACTCGCTTAGAACTAGCAGAGTACATGGCCTTTGTAGAGCGTTTTGGCAAGCGACGCATTCCCTTGCCTCGCAACCGGAGCCAGCAACTAATTATTTTGCGGGCCCAAACTTTTTCCCAGCAGCAACCCAAAGAAACCTCCGTGGATATGGAACAAGCCGCCGATGGAGGGGCTTCAGATTCCGACCAAACTTGGAACGACACGTCGGTGCACTCGGTGCGGGAAGCGATGGCAGGACAGGGTTCCTCGGCAATTCGCCCTCAAGGCGAAGAGTCAGAATCTCTGCGGCAAAATGTGATTGATGAATTAGTGGCGTATTTGAAAGAGCGCAACCAACAAGAATGCGCTGATTATTTCATATTGCGCTTGCAAGACTTGCCGACTAATGAAATAGAGTCGCTTCTAAACATAACTCCCCGTCAAAGAGACTATTTGCAGCAACGCTTTAAGTACCATTTGCTCAGGTTTGCCATGTCGCACCGCTGGGAACTGGTTCACCAGTGGCTGGAAGCAGACTTAGATAAAAATCTGGGTTTGCTGCCTTCCCAGTGGCAGATATTTGGCGACCAAATCGGGCCAGAGGGGCAGCGTTTGTTAAAGTTGAAGCAACAGGGTCTGTCGGAGTCAGCGATCGCGCAAACCCTCGGCAGCACGGTAGCCCAGGTACAGAAACGGTGGTTTAAATTACTCGAACTTGCCTGGGAATTACGAAATCGTTCAGATTCCGGAGAAGGGGCATCTAGTGATGAATAACGAAACGAACAGGGATGCAGAGGCTTTCGAGCGCCATTTCTTAGACTGGGTATTGCAGGCGCCGATCGAGAATGCCTCTAGCGAAGATGAGGAGAACTTCAATCTGCCCCCTTCTTCAGAAGAGTGGGGCAACGAAGACAATTCTGGGGTGGAATACTGGGAATGGGACGAACCAGACCCGCTGGATTATCAAGTGAGGGGGCACAGCAATGCACCCGCACAACCGCTGACTATTGGAGATATACCGACCGTGCAAGACCGTTTTCAGACCTTGTTAAAAGAAAGGCTTAGAGCCGAAATCGAATCCAACCCGCCTCTGTTCCCCTGGGAAACAGAAATTAAAAGTTACGACCACGACTACCCAGACGATGTAGCCCCCCAATGGGTTCCCCCCCTACACATCTGGACTCCCCAACTACAAAATATTAGATGGGGTCGCCTGCCAATTCCGATCGCCCAAGGGGTTTTTGCTCAACTGCTAGAACCTTGTCAGGAATTGGTAATGTTGTCACTGCGGGAAGGAGCAAAGTTAGTCCGCGCTGTAGATAGCTTGTTTCCAGACCAGTCTCAGGAACTTAACGAATTAGCTGGTATGGTACTTCTGGGTGCGACAAGAGGAATTACAGCTTCAGAAGTAGAAGATTTACCGAATTACGAAGTGGCAACTACCGATCAACAAATGCTCATGTCGCTGTTGGCCGCCCGAGAAATCATTGACTCTCTAACTTTGGATTGTCCTGTAAATCAGCCGCCGGTTTCCCGAGAATGGTTGACAGCTTTGGGTTCGCTGACTCTGCAAGCTCAATACCTGTCCAACCGCAATACAGAACCACCAAGGCCGTGTTTAAGAGTTGAATGCGAATTTCCTGGGGGAGGAAGTTTGGAACTCAAGGGAGGAGATGCCGAAGCAACTGCACATCGTCCGAATTCCGGGCATTTAAGTGTGGAGTTGTTCGATCCGCAACCGGATAAGATTTATGCCTTAGAAGTTCGATTCCAAAACTTCGAGACTAGACCTCTGATGTTTGCTATTCGTCCAGTTTTGTCAGGACAAGATAGCAACTAGAAAGTTTAGTTGACAGTTGACAGTTGATAGTTGACAGTTGACAGTTGACAGTTGACAGCTACCTCTACCTGGAATGAAGAAGATTGGAGTAATGAATAGTCTAATTTTACTTTCTCCCTACAAGGGAGAGGCTTTAAGCCAAGTCTTTCTGGTAAAATTAGAGTAAATAATGTATGTTTTTCCTCTAGGGTTTGACCTCACACACAAACAAATTCAATCCCCCGACCTCGCTCGTGAAAAGCAAAAAAAATTAGATTTTAGTTAAAGCCCTCTCAGATTTATCTGTGGATTCAATCTAAAATCTAAAATCTAAAATCTAAAATCGTTGGATGGGTGCACATGACAACTGATAACCTGCGAAAGATACCTGTTTTGGGTAAGCTGTGGGAGCAGATTGAGGCAATGCCTCCGCCGGTGATTGAGGATTCTTTGCTGCTGCGAATCCTGGTTCAGTTGTTGGTAATTGTGGGCATTGTGGCGACAGACGTTGCTGCTGAAGAAGCGCTGAACCTGTGGGCTGTGCCTGTTAGCATTGTGGGGGCAACTTGGAGTTGGTACCGCCGCCGCGATCGCAATGTGGCTGCTAAGTTCTGCATAGCTATTGCCATGCTGGTGGCGCTGTTGGCTTTTTTTACCCGTTTGGTAGGAGAATTGAACGATACCCGGTTAGTTTTGGCGCAACTGTTAATTAACATTCAAGTGTTACACAGCTTCGATTTGCCGCGCCGCAAAGATTTGGGCTATTCGATCGTCATCGGGTTGATTTTGTTGAGTGTAGCGGCGACTATCAGTCAAACGCTGACTTTTGGGCCGTTGCTAGTGGTGTTTTTGGCTTTAGCGCTGCCGACTTTGGTGTTGGATTATCGATCGCGCTTGGGACTTTCCAAGGCAGACGATAGCAAGCAGAAAGTAGAAGGTGCAGCCAAAAATAAGAACTGGTCACTATTTGCTGCTACTCTATCCCCCAAGTATTTTGGTTGGCTGCTAGCGATAACTCTCGGGTTGGGGCTGACTATTTTTGCGTTTTTGCCGCGCCTCCCGGGCTATCAGTTGCGGACTTTTCCTGTCAGTGCTCCCATTCAATATCAGGGGGAGTTTGACTCGCGCAGCATTTTAAATCCGGGGTATGTCAGAGGGGGAAATGAACAAGGAAGTGGCGGAGGAAGGGGGAGAAACCCAGACAAAGGGCCAGGAGAGGTGGACTCTACTTTTTATTACGGTTTCAACCAGCGCATCAATCAGAATTTGCGGGGGGAAATGAAACCCCAAGTGGTGATGCGCGTGCGATCGCAAGCGGCGGGTTTTTGGCGGGTGTTGGGCTTTGACAAGTATACTGGTCAGGGTTGGGAAATTTCTCGCAACGATCGAGCTGAAAAGGTGAATAGACCTAGGTGGTCTTTTCAATTTTATCTGAATCCTTTTCCGAATGCGCCTCGGATTCAAGAGGTGATTCAAAGTTATACTATTATTGCTCAGTTGCCGAATTTGATTCCGGCTTTGGCTAAGCCGAAGGAACTGTATTTTCCGACGATGGATGTGGCGGTGGATGCGGAGGGCGGTTTGCGATCGCCTGTGGAATTGCGGGAAGGTTTGACTTATACGGTGATTTCTAATGTACCTGTTCGCGATCGTTCCGGGTTGGGGCAAACTGGTACTAATTATCCGAAAAATATTCGCAAGTTCTATTTGGACGTGCCGCCGAAAATTGCCGCCAAGGTGCGAGAAAAAACCGAAGAAATTTTGTTGGCGAGAACAAGAGTAGCTAAGTCAGACAGGGCGATCGATTCTCCCTACGAAAAAGCTTTGTATTTAGCTCAATATTTGAAGCAAAACCCGAATTATAAACTTGTAAAAGCTTTGCCTTACTTGAAAGAAACAGAAGATTTAGTCGAGGGTTTTCTGTTTGGCTATCAAAACACGCAAGACGGCAAAAAGGTTACAGGCGGATATCCCGACCATTTTTCGACGGTACTGGCAATTATGCTCAGATCGATCGGGATTCCGGCGCGAGTGGCTGGCGGTTTCGATACGGGGGAGTTCAACCCGTTTACTGGTTTGTATGTGGTAAAAAATACCGACGCTTTCATGATGACGGAAGTATATTTTCCCAATTACGGCTGGTTTGGTTTTAATCCGATTCCAGGTTATCCGTTGATGCCGGCTTCGGTGGAAGACAACCAGACTTTTAGCGCGCTGGAATGGTTTTGGAAGTGGATCGCAGGTTGGCTACCGACGCCTCTGAGAAGCGGGCTGGATTCGGTTATCGGTTTTGTAATTGGCTGGATCACTTTGATTCTGGGCTGGTTTCTGGGACAGTTTGCTAAGGGTTGGGTTGGGTTGTTTACTGGGTTGATTGGTGCGATCGGCTTTGGCTTCATTGGCTGGTTAATTTGGCAAGGGTGGCGCAAGTGGCGCTATCGGCGTTGGCTGGGTAAGTTACCGCCGGTAGAGGGGGTTTATCAGCAAATGTTGAAGGATTTGGCGAGTCGGGGATTTGCCAAGCAGAAAGCTCAAACGCCTTTGGAGTATGCTGAGGCAATGCGCGGCCATCATGCAACCGATGAAGCTGAGGTAATTGAGGAAGTTTCGCAAGCTTACGTGCGGTGGAAGTACGGTGGCGAAGCGGGAAATTTGGATCAGTTGCGGCGGTTGGTGGATAATTTAAGGCGATCGCACTTAAAGAAACTGAAAAACCGCTGGTTGTCAAAATTCACAACGCCCAACCTCAAATAAAGGTTCGATCGTTCGGAATGCAAGTCTCATATGAGGTACGTAGTTGGGCTTTAGCCCTCCAGGTTTAGTAGTTATATAAGCTGTCAGTCATGCCTCATATTTTCAAGAAAGGCTATATAATATTTATTTAAAGTGCGAATTTAAGCCTTGGGCAAAACATAGATGAATCAATTTTGATTTCGGAATCTTCTTTTCCTAATGAATATCAAAATCAAATTATTCATCTACCTCTAACTAAAATAGAATACTAATTATTCTTAATGTTAAACTAATCTTAGAACATTGGAGGTTTTCCCATGATTCAAGCAATATCCAAGTTAATAACTTTCGATGAGTTTCTGGAATGGAAGCCCGAAAACGGACGCTATGAACTACATAACGGAGTTATTATTGAGATGCAGACGACAGGAAAACATGAAGAAGTTGTTGATTTTTTGCAGACAGAACTAATCCTAGAAACTCGGCGACTGCAACTTCCCTATCGATTCCCCAAGAATGCCCTCATTAAATCTCCAGAACAAGAAAAAGGTTATTTGCCTGATGTTTTAGCAGTTAATCGTGATGCTTTAGCGTTAGAGCCTTTATGGGCAAAATCCTCAACAATTACTCAAGGCTCATCGATTTTTCTCGCGATTGAAGTTGTCAGCACAAATTGGCGCGATGATTATGCACATAAGATGATCGAATATGAAGCATTAGGCATTTCTGAATACTGGATTGTCGATTATCTGGGTTTGGGAGGTAGCCGTTATATTGGTTCTCCGAAACAGCCTACTTTGTCGGTTTGTCAATTGGTAGATGGTGAATATCAGGTTAAGCTGTTTCGGGGAAATGAGAGAATTGAGTCGGTGGTATTTCCAGAGTTGACTTTGACGGCGGAACAAATTTTTAATGGCGGGTAAAAAAGCCGGGTTTCTCTGCATTACACCCGCAGTCCAGCAGGGAATTAATTCCCTGGCGGACTTTGGGGTTAAGTTACCATATATCGGCACTGCGATGTCCCGTATTTTCTCGAATCGCAAACTACTTATCTCATCAAAATCGACCAACTAGGAACGTCAGACAAACCTCACAAATCACAAATCAAGTAATCTGTCAACAAAACTTGAGCAATTAGGCCGCCAGATTGGAAAATTAAATAATTATTGCAGTTTAGCTGGGGCTGCTTGTATTTGTGCTAGAAATGAGGGAATAAAGAATGTTGAAAGTCACGCCTCATGGATGAAAACCGCGTCCGAGCTTACCTGAATCTGATTCAATTGCTGCTGAGTTGTCCGTCTGGGGAAGAGGGGAATGTATTGCAGGAGCACTCTGAGTTTGTTGACTCAGGCTTGATTGAAGTGATGCAGGAAGTGGCGAGTCGGATGGCGGCGGATGGTGAAGAAAATGCGGGTTTTTTGCAGCAATTGGCGGGGCAAATTAGTCAAGCTTTGGCTCAAGAGACGCAGGGAGGGAATGCAGACCGCAATTCTGCTTATCTGCAATTGATTAATGCGCTACTGAGTTGTCCTAGCGGTGAGGAACCGCAAATTTTACAGGATAACTCCCAATTGCTGGATGCTGGGTTTCTGCAAGCTTGCGAGGCGGTAGCGGCAACGTTGGCAGCGGAAGGAGAGGATAATCAGGCTAATTATTTGCTAAATCTTGCCCGTGAGGTAGGAGAATTCTTGGGCTTCACATCCTCTGAACGTAATAATTTTGAGAATATCTCCCCACGTGATTATTTAGCGTTTTTGCAATTGCTGGTGCAGACAGAGCAAAATAATTTTGGTGGGGATACGCACCACGTTTATGCAGTATTACAAGCAAATATAGATAAGCTAAATCTTAATTTTATTCCACTTTTCCAACAAACTATGACTGGATTACTGGGTGGAATAGAAGACCCTAAAGAAGCTGAACGAGTTGCTGCTTTCATTGAAAATATTGGTATTAAGATTTGCCAATTCCCTAGAGGCAATAGGGCTGAAAACCTAGAAATTTCTATTGCGACCTACGAAATCGTGCTTTCAGTTCGTACCTTTGAAACCAAGCCAGAACAATGGGCGCAGACGCAAAATAATCTGGGAAATGTCTATGTATACAGAATCAGGGGAGAGAGAGCAGACAATATTGAAAAGGCGATCCTTTGTTACCAAGATGCACTAAAAGTTCGTACACGCGATACCTTTCCGACAGATTGGGCAACGACCCAAAATAATCTGGCGGCGGCCTACTATTCCAGAATCAGGGGAAAGAAAGCAGACAATATAGAAAGGGCGATCGCATCTTTCACTGAAGCACTGGAAGTAC
The DNA here is from genome assembly GCF_020737885.1 of Microcoleus sp. PH2017_34_RAT_O_A. Lineage (NCBI taxonomy): Bacteria > Bacillati > Cyanobacteriota > Cyanophyceae > Oscillatoriales > Microcoleaceae > Microcoleus > Microcoleus sp. PH2017_34_RAT_O_A. The sequence continues at coordinate 7,530 of NZ_JAEQDD010000151.1, forward strand.
GCACCAGCATCCGCGAGGAAATTCCCGAACAATGGGCGCAGACGCAAAATAATCTGGGAGAAGCTTACCGTCAAAGAATCAAGGGAGAGCGGGCAGATAATATCGAGCAGGCGATCGCATATTACACTGCTGCACTGGAAGTCTACACCCACGAGGAATTTCCCGAACAAAGGGCGCAGACGCAAAATAATCTGGGAGAAGCTTACCGTCAAAGAATCAAGGGAGAGCCGGAACAAAATATCGAGCAGGCGATCGTATTTTACAATAATGCACTGGAAGTCTTTACCCACGAGGAATTTCCGGAACAATGGGCAACAACGTTAAATAATTTAGCAATTACCTACTTGCTCAGAATCCGGGGAGAGAGGGCAGAAAATATCGAGCAGGGACTCACATCTTTCACAGCCGCATTGAAAGTCTGCACCCGCGAAGCTTTTCCCCAAAACCATGCTGAAACCTTATTTAATTTAGGGATTGCCTATCGAAAAGTTCCCAACTTGCAGCTAGCCCACGATACTTTTGCTGAAGCCATTAACACCGTAGAATTACTGCGGAGTGAGATTCATTCTGGCGATGAAACTAAACAGAAATTAGCCGAAGAATGGAATAAACTCTATCGAAATATGGTAGAAGTTTGCATCGAACTAAAAAACTACACCGAAGCCATAGAATACGCCGAACGCAGCAAAGCCCGCAACTTAGTCGAACTCCTCGCCACCCGCGATTTCTACCCCAAAGGTGACATTCCCGAAACCGTTATCAACCAACTCTCGCGCCTGCGTCGAGAAATTGATACCGAACAGCGACGAGTGGACATCGAACAGACAAATCGTAACAACAATGGCGGCAGGATATCGGGAGAACGCAGCCCCCAAATCGACAACCTACAAACCACCATTCGCGATCAAACCAATCTAACCCAATTACGTCAACAACTAAATGAATTGATTGACCGCGAAATTAAACCCATAGACCCCGATTTCGCACTCACCCAAGAAGTTAAAGGCATCTCCTACAGCGACATTCAATCCCTCACAGCAGAAAACACCGCTATCCTTCAGTGGTACATTACAAGCGACAGACTTCTTGCTTTCATCATCACCCCAGAATCACCAACTCCGATAGTCTGGCAATCTTCAAAAACCGACTTTAAAGCCTTAGAAAATTGGTTCAACGAGTATCTGAAAGACTACCAAGAAAACAAAACTCAATGGCAGCAAAACCTAGCCTCCCGCCTCCAAAGTCTAGCTGATATTTTGCATCTCAACGATCTTCTGGGAAGAGTTGCCAAACAGTGCAGTCAACTAATTCTCATTCCCCATCGCTACCTGCACCTTCTCCCCCTTCACGCCTTGCCAGTTAGCCGTGAAACCTGGCAGCGGTTTAATTCAGAAACCCCGTCTCCCGAACCCACTAATCCTTGCCTGCTAGATTGCTTCAAACAAAGTGTCCGGTACGCCCCCAGTTGCCAACTGCTGCAACAGGCACAAAGGCGAGAACGCCCCAATTTTACACACCTATTTGCCGTCCAAAATCCCAACAATAACCTGCCGTTTACCGATATAGAAGTACCAGCCATCCGTCAGAATTTCCCAGCCGAAAATCAAGATATTCTTATCCAAAATAATGCCATAAAATCAGCCATAAATGACAACCGCCTCCGCATCGCCCACTGCGCCCACTTTAGCTGTCACGGCTACTTTAACTTTCAGCAACCTTTGCTCTCCGCATTGCAGCTAGCCGACAGCGAATTACCCCCGCCAGCGCCAGCAGAATCAAATCCCAACCGTTATCAACCGTTAGAAAATGGCAACATTCTCGACCTTGACAAATGCCTCACCTTAGCAGACATCTTTGCCCTCGACTTCCGAGAATGTCGCCTAGTAGTCCTCTCCGCCTGCGAAACCGGCATCAGCGACTTTAAAAGCATCAGCGATGAATATATCAGCTTACCTAGCGGTTTTCTGGTGGCCGGGAGTTCCAGTGTAGTACCGACACTTTGGGCAGTTAATGATTTGTCTACTTCATTGCTGATGATAGAATTTTATCAGAATCTCAAAGCCGGGTTAAGCGTCGCTCTTGCCCTCAACAAAGCTCAACTTTGGCTGCGGGATGTTACAGTAGAAAAGTTACAACAGTGGACAAGCAAACTTTCGATACGTCCCTCCCTAAAAGAGGATCTATACGATATGCTCGATCATCTAGACTCGACAGAACAACCACCTTTTCGATCGCATTATCATTGGGCTGCATTTTGTGCAACTGGTCAGTAGAAATCAAATAAGTATGCTGGAAATTAATCAGAAAAATATCAACGCCTTCATACACCTCATCAAAAATCATAAACCCCTGTTTTTGATAGACAATAGGCATGAAGACCTTAATCAAGCAAAAGATACTTTCCGAGAAACAGAGGATGAACTGGCTGATGATATCATTGAATGGTGTGCAAAGTACACCGACATTCAACAAGCATTACGCCAGACTCGCAAAGAGTTGTATCCAGCAGCAACCAAATCTACGGAGAATCGCCTACCCGGAAGCAAAAAAATAAATCCTCCACCAACTCCTACACCTCCCAAATCTGCCAAAGAAACGCTATTAAATGCCATTCAAGAAAGTTTCCCCAACCAGTCAAAATAGAAGACTGGGCGGTTGAAATAATAGCAACCCCCAAGGCGATGGGATAAATTGTAGGGTTCCTACATTTTTATTTAGCCCACATTCCGCAGATGTGGGTCGGATTTTTTTATCAGTTGTGAAAACTTGGAAGCCAAACGCTTTTGGGCTGAAATTATGCAGTGTTAGCCTTAC
>NZ_JAEQDD010000152.1:0-10012 GCF_020737885.1 Microcoleus sp. PH2017_34_RAT_O_A
TATTCCTGTAGTTTTAGGACTGTGGACTAAAATTACTAACGTAGATGTCTAACATTGACTACTTTTGGGTAGCTTTGTCCAGGTTTTTACGAGCGGTAACTTGTACTGGTGTTGTTTGCTGAAGCCCGAAATGTTCGTCACCAAGACGGCGAGGGTGCGGGCGATCGTGAATAAATCCGAGACGACAGTGGGCCCTTCTCCTGCTTCCGGTGCGCTGTACCCCACTGTTCCGTAGATGTCCCCATCTAAGTCGTCAATGCGCCGCACCCCACCCATATCGATCAGTTTCACGTCATTGCTTTCGAGCATGACGTTATCCGGTTTGAAGTCGCAATAAACTAAACCTTGCGCGTGCAGGTAGGCAAAAGCGCCGAGAATGCGATGAATGTAGGCGATCGCTTCAGCAACAGGTAACACTCCGCGCGTCTTGCGAATCTCCTTGAGCGTCTGACCTCCAACGTACTCCATAATGATGAAGCCTTCGTTGAGGTGGTTGACGAAGTTGTAAATCCCAACGATGTTGGCGTGTTTGACAGAGGCGAGGAATTGGCGTTCGGCTACAGCAACGGCAGCACTGGCTTCGTCCTCCGTGTTGAGCAACCCCTTAAGAACGACGTAGCGCGACAGACTCCTATCAAATCCCAAATAGATCCAGCCGAGTCCCCCGTAGGCGATCGCACCTTTGACTTCGTACTGGTTAATGACGCGATCGCCTGGTTTGAGGCTGGGAACGAAGGAATACTTATGACCGCACTTCGGACAAAACCCTCTTTCCCGACTTAAAGCGTTGTTGCAACTGGAACAGAAGCGTTTGTTTTCCGGGACGACGGCTTCTACAAGCAGCGCCTTTTCCGGTTCAGTGGAAGGGAGTTCCGGAATCGACACCAATCCCGCACCTAATTGTTTGCGGCTGCTTCTAGAGGCGCTACCCGTGCGCCGGGAACTGCGGCTGCTTGCGGAGGATGAACCCGTCGGCGTACTGGCTGTGGGTGAATTGGTTCTCGATAAGCTCGCGTTCGATGCAGTGGGGAGAGGGGAGGAAAGCAGCCGTTCAGCGGTTTTAACGGCAGCCATGCCGCAGACATCACAATAGCCATCCTCGATCGTTCCCGTACAACCCGATTTTTGGCATTTATCGCCATCCATTATGACAGATTTCCTTAAGAAAGAATTGGTGTATGGTGGATTCTTTCAGTATGCGCGACGAACCCAAGTTCAGGGATATTTGGGATAGCTTTGCAATGGAATTTAACGAAATTTAACGATTCGATCGCCTTTTAGACAAGGGTTTTAGAATTTAGTTTGCGATCGGCCACACAAACGAGACAGAAATTCTCATATTGCGGTCATTCTGTTAATCCTTTTTATCTAAAAAAGCCACTATTTTTAATAAAGCTTCACGATAGATTTTTTTGCCATCAGCATTGAGGTGAACGCCATCCGAAGTCAAATTAGCCTTCAAAGCTTTACCTTCAAATAACGGCTGCAAACCAGCTTCATCAATTGATAAATTTTCAGCAGCAGCAACCTGGCGAATCAACTGATTAAACTTATCGACTCTCGGAATCGGAGCAGCAACAGTAACATCGCGACTGGCCTCAATAGTGGAATAAAAAGCTGGCATCAAAATCACCTGTTTCGCCCCCATATCTTTTTTGACAGTGCTAATTATTTGCCGCATATTTTTCACAAATTGTCCGTCCATAGTTCTGTAAATAGCATCGTTTGTCCCGAGAGCAACAATCGCGCGATCGCACTTAACTTGAGCAGCAGTTAAAAACTTAAGCTGTTCCAACTGAGAAATCGCAGTCAGGCCAGAGATCGCAAAATTGAAAGAATTGTCACCCAGATTATTCCCCAGCATCGAAGTGATCGAATCTCCAAAAAAACAAGTTTTGATATGCGCGTTCCGAGTCACAGCAACTTGATACTTTACCTCATCTTGCCACCAAGACTGAGAACTCAGCGTATCCGTCGGCAATTCCAGATAATTTGCATTCGCCATTACCAAAGTTCTGCCCAAATAGCCCCGCTTCCCTGTGTAGATTAAGATAATAGATAGCAAAACTACATTTAACACAATCGAAAATATAAAAACATTTTTCATTTTTTTCTTCCCAACGCACAATCTATTATTGTCATCTAAAAAAGGTTTGTAGTGAGGACTTCAGTCCTTATTTTTGCGGGTCAAAATGCTCACTACAAACGATTATCAAAAAATTTTTCTTTATTTTATTCTAGTCTGATGCCGACTTGCATTCCTCACTACAATCAAATTCTGAAACATTTCTTCTCTCTTCTCTTCCTCTCTGCGTTCTCTGCGCCCTCTGCGGTTCAAAAAAAACAATTCTGTATGTAACGCGAATCTTAAAGCATAACTTTTAACCTTCAAATCCCGTGACTTTTTCCAAGCACCCAACTGCGGCGAAAAATCCGAGCCAAAGTCGATTCTTCCAACGCAAAATAGATCGGGCGGCCGTGTGGACAAGTGCGCGGATTGCGAGTTTGCTGCCATTCATCCAACAAATTTTGCATTTGAGAAAGATTGAGAGGAGTACCATTGCGAATAGCGCTACGACAAGCAGTAGCAACTTGAGCAGCTTGCAAATCTGCGACTTTACTGAGTTCAAAAAGCGCATCCGCACAGTCATCTCGATCGACCAATAAATCCGGTACTTCCCGTGCCGCCCATAACTGTTCGCCAAAACTTTCTACTTCCAAACCCAAGCGGGACAAATTCTCAATTTGCAGGGCAGATAATTGACTGAGAATCACTGGTTTTTCTAGAGATTTTAGCTGCCAATCAGCGCAGATACGTTCGTACAAAACGCGCTCGTGAGCGATGTGCTGTTCGACTAACCACATTCCGCTAGAGTGTTCTGCAACAATGTAAGTATTATGAACTTGAGCGATCGCCCTCAGTTCCATCAATCCTATTTTACGACCTGTTGTCTGTTCGTCACCGCCATCACTCTTTCGAGCTGAAGTCCCCACACTGTAAGCACTTTTTTGTTCTGATGCTTTCAACAACTGTCCCACGCGATCGGGAATTGGAGGATCTGCCAAAACCTCATCATTCAGGTGCAAAGCCCGATCGATTGCCGCGCCAACTTGTGCTTGCCAAAAACTCGGATCGTGCAGATAAATTTCCACTTTAGCCGGGTGGCGGTTCCAGTCGATTTCCGAGGGGGAGAGTTGTAGGTGAACAAAACACACGGGATAGCGATCGCGCGGACAAGTGCGGGCGAAGGCGCTGAGAATAGTTTGCTCTATTTCGGGCGATCGCACAACCCGTCCATTCACCGCCACCTTAACCCAATCCGGCCGCCTGCGGTGACAGCGATCGGGCAAACCAATTACTAACTCCAAAGACTGGGAATTGGGAATTGGGCATCGGGCATTGGGCATTGGGAATTGATAATTGTGGTTGTTTGTAGCTCCCACAAGTTGAGTTTCTACCAAAAAAATTGCAGCTTTCTGATTCTCAGGACTCGCAGGCAAATCTAACTTTAAATATTGTAAATCGCTCGATCGCACGCCGCGCACAAACTGAGGTAAAATCTGTTCCGCTGTGCTCGCCGAAGTTATGTAAAAACAAGGCGCATTTGCTTGGCGCAACTGCCAATTAACGTAGGGGTGACAAATTGCAATTTGCTGGAGGATTGATTGGATCGATCGCATTTGCTGTGCCGGCGACAAAAAAGTGCGGCGCACGGGCCAATTGCCAAACAAATTAGCCACAGTCACCACCGTGCCCGGAGCAATTGCCACTGTTTCCAGCTCCACAGCTTCCCCAGCGTTGTTGTAAACTACCCGCCAGCCCGATCGAGCATTTTCAACTCCCGGCTGGTTCAAAGATGACTTCTCAACTCCCCCCCTTGTTAAGGGGGGGCTAGGGGGGGTTTCCGCAGACTGTCGATTTTCCCAATAATCTCCGAATCCCAAATCGTTGGGCCTGCTCAAAACCTCCAAACAGCCCAACTGAGCCAAACTGTGCAAAGCTTCACCGCGAAATCCCAAAGTAGCAATTTTGTAAAGGTCAGCTTCCGTGGTAATTTTGCTCGTACTGTGAGGCGAAGCCGCCTGCTGCAAGTTTTCCCGATCCATTCCCGTACCATTATCGGCAACTTGCACCCGCCATTGTTCGGGCCAAACAGACACAACGATGCGAGTTGCGCCAGCATCCAGAGAATTTTCTACTAATTCTCGTACCGCAGCGGCGATCGAGTCAATAACTTCGCCTGCGGCAATTAAATCGATAACTTCTGCGGGTAAGGTTTGAATAGTAACTGGCATCAGATTTTTAGCGGTTCGTTAATTCAATTATACCTGATTCTGCCACTCCATACACACGATCGCGATCCGCCCAAAAACTGGTAATGTTCCACATAGTTAAGTCGTAGATGTTCCCAACATTTTAGACAAAAGTTCAAGCTCCCAGATTCACTTGTGGGGGCAACTATCCAATCTCAAACTTGTCCTGAGCATCTTGTCCTGAGCGTAGCCGAAGGGAGCCGAAGGAAGTCGAACAATCTCAAATCGATTAAATGATTGATTGAAGTCGGTGGTGACAAACAAACATTACTTAAACTCCACAGACTAACTGATGACTTTTGGCAAGCGGATGTAAAAAGTGGTTCCTTTTTTGTTTTCCGACTCATAACTAATTTCCCCTTTGTGAGCATCAACAATCGACTTAGCAATCGCTGTTCCCAAGCCAGTACCAGTCCGCTTGCCATAGGTTATAAACGGTTCAAATAACTTGTCCTTGATTGATTGCGGAATGCCAGGGCCGTTATCATAAATGCTAATTTCTGCCCAATCCTCACTTTCTGTCAGCATAATCTCTATTCGGCCCCCGCGTCCGCCAAAAGCTTCAACAGCATTCCCAACTAAATTTTGTAAAACTCGCAAAATCTTATTGTCGTCAGCTTCCACTATCACTTCTGATACCCCCAGCACTAAGTCTACTTTTGCAGCCTCAAAATAAACTCTGTTCAACTTTTCAAACTGCTGCAACGTCTGGATGAGATTAACTGGTTTTTTATTTAATGCAGAGTTCCCACGCGAAAATTCTAATACTTCCTCAGCCATCCCCAACATTCGCTGAACTTGCAACTGAATAAGTTCACACCATTCCTGAGTTTCAGCATCGGGGTGCATTTCTTTGAGCATTTCGCTGGAGAGTTTAATTCCGGTAAAAGGACTTTTGAAATCGTGAATAATTGTGCTCACCATTTCACCCACCAAAACCATTTTTTGTTTGTGTACGAATTGGCTAACATATTGATCCGTGGTAGAGCGCAAATTTTTAATAATGAAACTAAACATTTGCATTACTGAACTGCCTTTAGCAAACTCGAGGTTTGCTATCAATTCTTCGCGGCCTATTTTGGCCAAACTCGATCCGGCAACTGCCACAGCTCTAGCACTGCGAGGCTCTCCGTCTAAAACTCCGAGTTCGCCAAAAAAATCGTCGGGCTTAGCGACAGCAATAGTTTGATATTTACTGTTGTCAATCCGCTTGCTAAACTCGACTTTACCTTCTAAAACTAGATATAAAAAATCGGCTGTTTCTCCTTCTTCAAAAACCACCGTTTCTTCAGCAAAACTTTCCAATACAGCTATTTGGCACAGATGAGCAGCTTGAAGAGGTTCAAAATAAGACATAAATCGATGAGATGCCAGATCCATGTGAAAATACCTGAGGCTTAATTGAAACTGTTTCTTTCTTCTATCTTCGCGCTATAAGCATCGATGCGTTAATAAAATACAATACTGCTGGAATTTGCTGTTATTTTCTGGCATCCCTGGCTTTGAGGGAAGGGTAAGCCTCGATATGGAGAGCCAGACTAGCACAGCGGTACCAGAAATCTCACCAACATTCTAAGTTAATTGACTAAAATACATATATATGATATTTGATCTCAGATTTAAATGGGAAGTGCGATCGCACTTTCGGACACGCCCCCACAAGATTTTAATTGTAGAGAGATGCTGCAATTTCAATGCCGATCGCCTTCGATTACCAAAAATTAACGATCGCCCTGAGACAAGACAATCCCAGCATTCTGCCCGCCAAAACCAAAACTCAAACAAACCGCATTTCTCACAAAAGTCGATCGGGCGCAGCGAACAAAATCTAACTCAAACCCCGGTTTTTTTATGCCAGTACAAGGCGGCAACACCTGGTATTTAATACCCATCAAACAAAAAGCGACGCCCAAAGCACCCGAAGCTCCCAAAGTATGACCAGTAGCCCCCTTCGTCGAACTAACAGCAACTCCTTGGCGAAACAATTTCTGAATTAACAGGGCTTCGTGTCGGTCATTTAAATCAGTTCCAGTACCGTGAGCGTGAATAAAATCTATATCAACCGCCGTTAAATTGCTACGTTTCAAACATTGATTTACCGCCGCGATCGCACTTTTTCCGCCCAACTCCGGCGAATTAGCATGAAAAGCATCATTTGTCAACCCAAAACCGGAAATTAGACCGTAAATTCTAGCGTTGCGGCGCCTTGCCAACTCACTTGATTCTAATACAAATAAAGCCCCGCCTTCGCCGAGCACCAAGCCTTCCCGCTCTTCGTCAAAGGGATAACAGCCCGTGTTTGCCAAAGCACCCATCCGGTTAAATCCAGCCACAGTCAGCGGTGTAATTGGCGCTTCAACAGCACCAGCGATCGCGCGCTGACACTCACCGGTGCGGATTAAATCAACAGCGCGGGCGATCGACTGTAGGCCCGTCGCACAAGCAGCCATCGGCGCCAGCACAGGCCCCATCGAGCCAATTGCCCTCGCCACCGCGATCGCCCCCATGTGAGGCAAAAAGTCCACGAATTGGGCATCGGGAATTGGGAATTGGGCATCGGGAATTGGGAATTGGGAATTGGGCATCGGGAATTGGGAATTGGGCATTGGTAATTGGGCAATTCTCCCCATCTCCCCCTCTCCCCCTCTCCCCCTCTCCCCCTCTCCCCATCTCCCCCTCTCCCCCTCTCTTAGCAACAGTTCCAAATTAGCCTGAAAGCCGCGACTAGAACCGATCGCAATTCCGCAATCAGGAATCGGCAAAGTCAAATTAGCATCTTGCAAAGCATCTGCTAAAACAGGCAAAATTAAACTTATTAAATCAGCAGGTTTTGTACCTACCAAAGCCAAAAGTTGCGGTTCAAGTTCTAAAAAAGGTTGATGTTGCCGAATTCCCGACTCCCCAGATAACAATCTTTTCCAGCTATTTTCCAGATTTCCCAACGCTGAAACAAGACCAATTCCCGTAACCACAACATCCATAAGTATCAGTTAGAAGGCAGTAGTTATTAGTTAGTTGTGATTAGTTATTCGTAATCTATGACTTGTTGGTTGTTGATGCGTAGTTATCAGGTATTAGTTTTGGCTTGTTACCAATAACCAATAACTACTACCAACTCCCAACGGCAAACTGTCAACTGTCAACTGTCAACTGTCAACTGACTAACTAGCAGCCTTAAAATTTTCTAAACCCTGGGTCACAGTAGCCTTATCAATCCGATCGCCCGCTTGAATCTTATCAACAACATCCATCCCTTGCTTCACGTAGCCAAAAACCGCATAGCTACCGTCCAAAAACGGCACATCGGTCAAAGTAAAGTAAAACTGAGAAGAAGCCGAATCAGGACTTTGCGATCGAGCCATAGCCACAGCCCCGCGAGTGTGCATCAACACGGGTTTCTGAGCAATCCCAGCTTGTTCTAGCGTTTGGCTGTAAGTCGGGTTCGGGGCATCTTTAGCTTTAATTTCCAGAGGAATCCTGCGTTCGACAGATGTTTTCGGGTCAATAAAGCCCCCAGTTCCCAGCCGCGACGCAGGGAATTTAGGGTCTTTGCCCTGGGGGTCGCCACCCTGAACTACAAAAGGCTGAGGTTCCCGCACCACTCGGTGAAATACCAGCCCGTCGTAGACTCCTTTCTGAATCAAATCGACAAAATTGCCCGCAGTAATTGGGGCATTTGTGCCGTCGAGTTCGATCGTAATCGGAGTACCTTTAACCGTCATCACTACCGTTGCTTTTCCTTGCAAGCGTGGCAAATTGCTAAATTGCGAACTCGCCGCCACAGCAGCAGGAGACGGAGACGGAGACGGAGACAAAGAAATGCTTTCACCCGACGCCGGATTTGGTGTCGGAGTAGAGTTTGCAGCAGGGGAACTACCGCATCCCCCGACAAACAGCGCGCCAATTATTAAAAGTGAGAAGAACCACCGCTGAATTTTGATTTGCATTTGCATTTGTATTTTCACTTTCACTTCATTCAGATCTGGTACATGGCCGGGCGCACTCTAGATTTATCGATTTTGTGCGCCCCGCCGTCCAACCTACAAAACATTACCAATATCAAATCGAAAATCCCAAATCCCAAATCCCAAATCTCTACAGCCCTTCTAGGGACACTTGCAAAAATCGAGCCAATTCGGCAGCTTGATTTTCCACATCAGACAAAGAAATGGGCTGTCCGACTCTTGTCAGGGGAAACTGACGGCGGTCTTTGAGCTTAAGATAAATGCTGCGGCGGGGGCTGAGACCTTCTTTAATATCGACCCGCACAGATTGCACGTCCGATGTCTTGCAAGTAAAATCAAGTTTGCGGTTTTTGCCGGGAAATCCCCAACGGAAGATCCGAATGTTACCTGTTTTGCGATCGAACTCATTGTATCCGCCGCCAACATCCCAGAGAACAGTCAGCCACAGATAAAGCCCCAACAGCAGGGCGCAGACACCGTAGAAACCCATCGCGATGCCTTGGGGGATGAAAATAAGCTGAGTCGGGTCAGCAAAAGGCAGCAGGTTCTTGTGTAAGTAGCTGGAAATGCTCGACAGCAGGAAACCAGTCCCTCCAATGCTGACAACCGTTGCCCACCAGTAATTGCTGAAGCGACGAGATCCCAAAACCTCATAGCGCAGGACAGAATCGATCGAGGTCATTGTTTTTGCAGTCATAAATTTAAACAGCCTTAAACCAAAATTTTAATTCAACTAGCCTACCTTAGTCTCACTCCGCTGGCGCGATCGCCCAGTCACGATCGCGATTCTGTATCAACTCCTGCTGTTCTAGTTGAAAATTAATGAACTTATAATATATAGTTATGTTAAGTTTAATTAGAAACCTTGGTCTTTTAACAAGCAAAAGGATTTTACCGTAATGACAATCGCAGTCGGACGCGCCGAGAACGAAAGAGGCATCTTTGATGTACTCGACGACTGGCTCAAGCGCGATCGCTTCGTCTTCGTAGGCTGGTCTGGCATCCTGCTATTCCCCTGCGCTTACATGGCGATCGGTGGCTGGTTAACCGGCACCACCTTCGTTACCTCCTGGTACACCCACGGTTTGGCAAGCTCCTACCTCGAAGGAGCCAACTTCCTCACCGTCGCAGTCTCCACCCCAGCCAACAGCCTCGGACACTCCCTGCTGTTCCTGTGGGGCCCCGAAGCACAGTGGGACTTCACCCGCTGGTTCCAACTCGGTGGTCTGTGGGCATTTGTCGCCCTCCACGGCGCCTTCGCACTGATCGGCTTCTGCCTGCGTCAGATCGAAATTGCCCGTTTAGTCGGCATCCGTCCCTACAACGCCCTCGCATTCACCGGCCCGATCGCCGTGTTTGTGTCCGTGTTCCTGCTCTACCCCTTGGGTCAATCAGGCTGGTTCTTCGCCCCAAGTTTCGGCGTCGCAGCAATTTTCCGCTTCCTCCTATTCCTGCAAGGCTTCCACAACTGGACGCTCAACCCCTTCCACATGATGGGCGTTGCAGGCATCTTGGGCGGCGCGCTGTTGTGCGCTATCCACGGTGCCACCGTGGAAAACACCCTGTTTGAAGATGGCGAAGGTGCTAACACTTTCCCAGCTTTTAACCCAACTCAGTCAGAAGAAACCTATTCCATGGTTACAGCTAACCGTTTTTGGTCGCAAATCTTCGGAATTGCGTTCTCCAACAAACGTTGGTTGCACTTCTTCATGCTGTTCGTACCCGTCACAGGC